>JAFRBA010000258.1 GCA_017405115.1 Kiritimatiellia bacterium | reverse complement strand
CTCCGCTCGGACGGAGCGGGCCGGCTGCGGCTCGCGCTCGCGCGCACGGAGGCCGAAGACCTTGTCCGCCGTGGCGCACGAGACCTCCGCGGCGCGGGGTACGGCGTCTCCGGCGTGGACATCGCCGCCGCAGTCTCCGCCTCCGCCGACGTCGAAGGCGGCGGCTCCGCGCAGGCGGGAAAGCCCAGGATCAGCCTGACCGTCCGCGTGGCGGGCGAACCTGTCACCGCGAACGAGATACGCTTTCTCCTCGACCAGGGGTCTTCGCTGGTGTTCTTCCGTGAGCACTGGATAGAAGTCGACCGCGCCATCCTGCGCGAGGCGCTTCGCGCGCTCGAGAAGGGCGCGGGAAAGAAGCAGGACGCCCTGAACTTCGCACTGGGCCTCGGCCACGTCGGATCCCTGGAGGTCGGGGAAGCCCGCGCGCACGGCGGCCTGCGAGGGCTTCTCTCCGACCTGAGGCGCCGGCACGCCGAGGCGCAGCCTGAAGGTGGCGCGGCGCCGGACGATTCCATACCGGGCTTCGTCGGCTCGCTGCGGGACTACCAGCGGCGAGGCGTGAACTGGCTGATGTTCCTCACCGGAAACGGCTTCGGCGCGCTCCTCGCGGACGACATGGGCCTCGGCAAGACAATACAGACGATAGCCTGGCTTCTCGCCTGCGGGCGGAAGGGCCCCGCCCTCGTCGTGGCGCCACTCACGCTGCTCGCCAACTGGAGGCACGAGCTGGAGACCTTCGCCCCTTCGCTCGGCGTATACCTGCACCACGGCGGCGACAGGCACATCGCCAGCGGCTTCCGCCGGGCCGTGCTGGGGGCGGACGTCACGCTCACCAGCTACTCGCTGCTGGTCAAGGACTACACCGCGTTCTCGGAGATCGAGTGGAACGCGCTCGTCCTCGACGAGGCCCAGATGGTGAAGAACCACGACACCCAGGCCGCGAGGGCGGTGCGCGCCCTGAGGCCGCCGATGCGCGTGGCGATAACGGGAACCCCGATCGAGAACTCGGTCGAAGACCTTTGGTCCATCGAAGAGTTCCTCAACCCCGGGATACTGGGGGACCACAAGTCGTTCATGGAGAGGTTCGCCCGACCCATCGCGGCGGACTCGGACTGCGCGGCGGGCAGGCGCCTGCGCCGCGCCCTCGAGCCATTCGTGCTGCGAAGGCTCAAGACGGACAGCAGGATCGCCGCCGAGCTCGGCCCGAAGCGGGAGGTCCGCGACTACTGCGAGCTCACGGCCGAGCAGTGGGCGGACTACGAGGCGGCCCTCGCCGACTTCAGGGCGCACGAGCACGCGCAGGGCGACGTGTTCGCCCTTCTGACGCAGCTGAAGCTGATATGCGACGGGGAGGGGAAGGTCGCACGCCTCTGCGACCTGCTGGAGGCGATCTTCGCCAACGGCGAGTCGGCGCTCGTCTTCACGCAGTACGCGAAGGTCGGCGCGTCGCTGCAGCGCGTCCTCGCCGACCGGTTCGGCGACAGGTTCCCCTTTCTCCACGGCGGGCTGTCCGCCGCGGCGCGGGAAGCGGAGATCGCGAGCTTCAACCGCCGCGGGCCAAGGGCGTTCATCCTCTCCCTGAAGGCGGGCGGCTTCGGGCTCAACCTCACGAAGGCGACGCACGTCATCCACTTCGATCGGTGGTGGAACCCGGCCGTGGAGAGCCAGGCGACGGACCGCGCCCACCGCATCGGGCAGGCGAAGACCGTTTTCGTCCACCTCCTCATCTCGGCCGGCACCCTCGAGGAGCGCGTCGACGATCTCCTCGCCAAGAAGGCGCGCGTCGCGGGCGCCGTCATAACGGAGGCGGAATGGCTCGAGGCCGCCGGCGTGGGAGGGCGCACCGACGCTAGGGGGGAGGCCACGTGAGCAAGCGCCGCACATATCCCGTCCGCACGCCGCGCTTCGCGGCGGGGATCCGCGCACAGGAATCGCGCACGGGCGGAGGACGCAGCTGGTGGGCCAAGCGCTGGCTAGGCGCGCTGGAGGCCATGCGCCTCGGGGCGCGGCTCGGGCGCGGGCGCAGCTACGCGCTGTCGGGGCAGGTGACTTCGCTGAGCATCCAAGGACCGCGCGTCACGGCGTCCGTCGTGGGCGCGCGCCCGGAGCCGTACGAAGTGGACATCGCGTTCCGCACGCCGGACGAAGCCGCGCACGCACGGATCGTCGCGAAGCTCCGCGCCGAGCCGATGCTCGTCGCGAGGCTGCTTGCGGACGACTTGCCGCCGGAGGTGGAGGCGATTTTCCGCTGCGAGGGGCTGGACCTTTTCCCCGGCGGACGCCTTGCGCCGCGAACGTACGACGTGACGACGCGCTGCTCGTGCCCGGACTACGCCAACCCCTGCAAGCACGTCACGGCGGTTCTGCTGATCCTTGGCGAGGAGATCGCCTGGCGACCCCTCACACTGCTGGAGCTCAGGGGCATAACCACGGAGGAACTGGTCGATGGCGACTGAAGCGGAGGCGGAGCCATGAAAATCGAGACGCCGATCCTGCGCAGGCTCGGCCCCGTGCCCTTCTGGCGCGGAGAGCAGAAGTGCCTCGACGAACTCGAGCGCATCTACAGGCGTGCCGCCGCGCACGCCGAGGCCGTGCTGCATCCCCCTCACGGTGCCGCGTCTTCACAAACGAATTCCAATTCCAGATTATGGCCGTCTTGAACGTCCTTGGACGCTGTGCAGCGTCATTTCCATATCAAGTCCTCCGCCCTGCCGCCATGCATCTCCATCCACGCGAGCAGGACGTTCCAGCTTGCCATTGAACGCGCGTAGTTGTGTCCGCACTCCGCCTCGCTGAACGGATTGCGCTTAAGGCCGTCATGACGGTCGCGCACGGCACGTACTACCTTCAGCGCATCGTCGTCCATTCCCTGGAACACCATCTCGGCGGCGGCGACGTACTCGAAGCCGGTCATGACCTCCCCGAAGTAGGGGAACGGAGTCTTCAGCCGCCCGCGGGGCCACGAGCCCATGAGAAGCCCCGCCTCGCCGCCAGCGCAGAAAGTGCGCATGTTGTTGAAGTGGCGGGAGAAGTCGGGCAGGAAGTTCCAGCGCATGATCGATTCGCAGGTCTTCCGCAGGTTCTCCCTCTTCGCAAGGTCGCCCAGTCCCCAGAGATGCGCCATCTGCTGCCCGACAAGCTGGTCGACGAGACAGCACCTTCCGAGCTGGTACGGAAGCTCCCCGTGCCCCTCGGTGACGCGCTGCTCGTAGTAGTCTCCGTTGAAGAGCTCTTCGTCGATCCGCCGCGATCCCCTTTCGCGGATGGCACGGCACTCCCGCTCGAAGTCTCCGTCCTTCATCGCCTTTGCCATTTCCTCGGCGGCGCGGAGCGCACCGAGATACCAGAACCCCATCTGCGGATTGGGTCCGTAGTATTTGACGTCCATCGTGTTGTGCTGCTCGCCGTCCATGAGGCCCGACTTGCCGACGTCCCATCCGCCGTTCACCCACTTCTGCCTCCACGTCCACTTCTCCGCGGGAATCCACGCGAAGGAAAGAGCCTTCTTCACCTTCGGCCACAGCGCGGCGAGCCATTCGTCATCGCCGCATATCCTCCAGTCGCGGTAGACCTTCATGATGCAGCCCATCTGCCCGTCGGCGGCGACATATCCGCTGCGCTTCGATCCCAGCGGAAGCGCCACGCGGAAGTCCATCGCGCCGCTTTCGGCATCCATCGCGTAGTTGAACTCGACTTCGCGCATCGACCGCGCAAGGTCCGGGAAGAGGCACGCCACTGCGTTCTCGTAGTTCCATACGTGGGTGCAGCTGCCTCTGCAGGAGCCCATGTGGTTGTACACTCCCTCCCAGCCAAGCAAATGCCCCGACGGAACCCTGAACACGGTCTGAGACTTGAGGACCGCGAGATTGGAAAGCGCGGCCTCCTTGACTTCGGCGGGCGCATCGAGCGCAAGCACCTTCCGGGTGAATGCAAGCGATTTCGCCTCAAGCTCCCCAAGCCTCGGCACGATCCTCTCCGCCGCGTCCCATGCGTCCGCATAGCGGCGCGAATACCAGTTGCCGACAATCGTCTTGTCGTCGCCCCACGCCGGACGGTTCGGGAAGTGCCACGTGAACGCGAAGCGGAACGGAACGCTTCCTCCCGCGGGAACCGTCTTCTTGAGGCACAGCCCGCCGTGCGGCGCTCCGTCGCCGGGCTGACGCGGGCTCAGCTCTCCGTCGCCGGAAAGGTCGTCCCAGAAGTCGAGCGCCGTGTGATTCCACGAGTTCGGCTCGAACGACTCGCGGAACGTGAGCGATCCGTCTGCGTCGGGCGTGGAAAGCGCAAACGTCCCCCACGCGGGAGAGTTCGTCGCCACGCCGTCGGAAAGGCACATCACGCCGCGAATCCCCGCGCCCTTGCGAGAAACAGTGCGATTGCGATCCTCCCCCGTCGAGTAGGGGCAATGACGCCCATTGTCAACCCCGACCGGCATGCCGTCGTTGCCGACGAAGTTCCTGACAAACGCCGCGACGGACACCTCCAGCGATTCTCCGGAAAGGTTCTCCACCTCGTATTCGAGCGAAGCTACGGGCAGCGAACTCGCCTCGCTGTCGCCGGGAACGAAAGGCGAGAAACCCCTGATGCGCACCTTTACGGGCAAGTCCTTGTCCTCGAGATGCACCGTGCCGAACGGAAACGCGCCGTCGAAAGATGCGTTCCGGAATCGCGGCAATCCTCCCAGCGCAACGTAGCAGCCTTCCGACTCGTACAGTTCCGTCGGATGAAGCGGACCGGCAAGCATCGTCGTCGACTCATGTCCTGCGCCCTTGACGCGAATCGCGAAAAATGTGCACAGGTCCGACGAGCGCCTGGGTTCGCCCATCGTCTTGTTCGCACGGTTCATGATCTCCCAGTCCACGAGCTCCCCGCGCCCGGAAAGCGACACCGACCCGCATCCGATGCCGCCCATCGGCAGCGCGACGCGCAGGACGTGGTCGCCGTCGAACCGCCGCGCGACGGGCCAGTCCCTTCCGCCGGCCTCCGCTAAACTCGAAAAGCATACGGCCGCTGCCGCGGCAAGAACGGCTCCACACGGAACTCTCATTTTCTACCCTCCATTACTTTCCTGAATGTCGGCAAAATGACGTCAAGCCATACCCCGCCTATGATGTCAGCTGACGGATCCGCGCGCGGATTCCGCAGCAGATGTCATGGTAGAGCGGAGATGGATGCCTCTTGTCCACTTCATCGACAAGAGATGGAATCTCCCTCTTGACCGCAGCAATCTGCCGACTGATCGAATCGTGCACAAGCTTCCCGCCTATCCCGGCACGCTCGAAGGTGCGAACGATTTTGCCTGGTGTAATCCACCTGAACTCGAACTTGCCGTCGAACTTCATTGCCATCTTCCTGCCGATCTGCGGATAGACCGTCGTGCAGATAAGATCGTACTGTGGCGCAAGGCGCGGCCGGCCGTCCCTGTACACCACGGAGAAGTTCTTTCCGTGTGCGTCTCCGTTGCCGATTATGAAGTTGAACACGACGCGGTCAACGAACGACATGACGTCGGAGCCGGGAAGATGCATGTCGCGCAGAAGACGCACGCATTCCACGACAGACGGCCCGCCCTGATCCTGGTACTTGATCTCCGGTCTGCACTTCAACAACTGGCAGAAGTCCTCCTGATGAAGCCGGCGGACGATGCCGCCGGATTCGGCGCGGTCGTACCTGCGGGTCACATAGTAGTCAATGCCGCGCACATTGACTATGCTGCATTCCGCAGTGTCAAACCCACATCTCCGCGAAAGCTCCATGCAGAAGTACTCGTTCTGAACAGAGCCCGGGAACCGCTCGATCTCCGGTTTTATGATGTGCGTCGAAGGCGTCCCGCGCAGCGGCAGCACAATCTTCCTGTCACGGAGGCAGGCAATAAGCTTGTCTTGTGAACCTGCGACGGAAATGCCGCGGAACTCGTCGTCAATCCCAAGAGGCCGATTGCCGAGGTTGCGAAGAATGTCATCCGCCTCGTCGTCAGTCAGCTCGCGGTAGACGGGCTCGTCGATTCGACACGGACGTTTCCCCGGCTTCCAGAAAGCAATCGCCCCCGCACAGTCTCCGCCGATTTCACAAAGGAGTCCGAAAGTGTCTTCGGGCGTCACCCCGACAATCTCTGCTATTCGCCGACGCACCCCTTCGTCCGGCAGCAGGTTGGAGAAGAACGCCATCACTTCGCGTTCCTCATATATCCTTTCGCTCAGTGGAAGCGTACTTGAAACAACGGCAGGGGAATCCGATTCAAGGTACTCAGCAAGATAGCGGAACGTGATTCGCCCGTCCGTCCGCTCAAGCGCCCCGGCCAAGCGGTCGCAGAGGTAGACATTCAACCGCTCCGTCATGAATCGCTCCAGGGGCTGTATACGAACATGCAAAGGCCAAGGGCGGATATAACCGCCAGAAGCTTCTGCAGCTGGACAGTTCCCTTGCCATTCTCTAAGTCGGAGATGAACCTTATGCCCGTATTGGCCAGCCCGGCGAGCTGAAGCTGCGAAAGTTTCTGACGCTTGCGCTCGGCAAGAATCAACTTTCCGACATCGGCGGCACTATAGAGTTGTTCGTGTTTCATGTTACCGAGCGGTAATATATCACATTCCTGCACCGTCGTCAAGCGCGAACATTCCCGCTCGGTAATGCTCGCTAGCACTAGGCTTCGGCAGCTTGCCTCGCCATCAGCCGGGGACAGGCCCCATCGGGTCCATGACTTACCTTGATTCCAGCTCGATCGTTTCGCAGGGCGAAACGACACGGGTTTCGCGGGAACCATCGCCGCGCACGATGACGATTTCGCTCGGCTCCGTCTTCCAGTTCGTCGCAAAGCCAAGTCGCTTTCCGGCGTCGTTCTCCCAGAACGAGACGATCACCTCGCTCGTCTCGATGTGACGAATGCCGTAGTATTTCGTGTCGACGTCGTTTGCAACCGGCTTAGTCTCGACCGCATAAGGCTGAACGACCATGCGCCCGTCAAGAAAGATGTCACCATGTTTTCTGCGCACAGCGTTGAGATTGCGTAGCAGCTTCACGAACGGCTCCTGCTCCGTTCTGTCCTCCGACCAAGGAGTCCCCCATTTGCCCAACAGCCTGCCTTCGCCGCCAAGGACCGCAGTCACCATGTCGCCGTAGTGGAACGACTGCGCAAGCGCACAACGCGGATCAAGCCCCACGGACATGCATCCGTTCCCAGAGAAGTTGCACATCCATTCGTGGAAGACGAACGATATCCCCGGCACGGAACGCCCGAAAAGGTAGCCGCGGAATTCACGCGCATCGTTGTAGAAGAGATACGGCACGTATGGCGTTGCGGCGCAGGCCTCGCAGCCGAGGATCATCTTGGAGCCAGCCGACGAAACAGACTCGCAGAGGCGCTTCTGCAGACTGACCATCGCAGCCGTCTGCCATGCGCCCGGAATCGGCGGATGCCGGTGGCTGCGCGAATAGCACGGCAGAAACGCGCCGCCGATGTTCTGGTCGAAAAACTGGCAGTAGTCTACCCCGAACTTAGCCATCGCCGCGACCTCGTCCTCGACCGTCTTCCTCGACCAGTCCTCCGTAAGGCAGAGATCGCAGCCGAAACGAAAAGTCGGGCTGTTGCAGACTGTCGCCTCGATCTCGCCCCTGGGCCCTCGTATCATGTGGCGGGCAAGACCTTCGCGCTCGAACTCGGCCTCTCGGGAATAGCCGGTGAAGAAGTTCTTCTGCGTCCACGCCGTTCCCGAGCAATACAGTCCAAGCAGATCGCCGCGACGGTGGAGGGCGTCGCGAAGCTCCGCAAGCTTCTCCTCGCCGCCATGCGGAGGCCAGACATATGGAGGGCTCCATGGTGCCGTCCCCTCCCAGTGCGCGAGGAGAACGAGAATCTTGGAGTCAAGAAGCTCGCCGTACTTCCTGACATCGTCCACGATGTTCACATATGGGAAATAGCGGTTGGGCGACATATCGCCGTGATCCACGCCCTGTCCTCGCACAGGGCAGATGAGCGTGACGGGGGAATCGGCCATCCATGCCGGACGCTTCGGCTTCGGCTTGAACTCCGGAAGCGTCCGCACCCAGTCGCGGTACAGCGCACACGCCTCCATCCATCCGCCGGAATACGGACGCAGGACGTACTCCCAGTCCGGACGCCATGCGCCGTCCGTCAGGTCGCCGCAGAAGGTCTGGAGCGACAGGCGCGTACGAAGTCCGTCAACGGGCGTAAACTCAACGGCCTTTGGCGTGTGGTGAGGGTCTGACGCCGCAAAGTACAGTCCGAAGCCGTTGGCGTACGAGGCGAGGAACTGCATCTGCGCCCAGCCGGGATACAATGCGCCAATCGTGCGGTAGCGCGGCGTGAAGCCAACAGGCCGATACTCCCACGGCGTACCGAGGCGAACGGCGTGGTCGGAGACTTCGCAGCCGTCCATATACGACCAATAGATGCGCGTGTTTGAGCGGATGAAGACCTGCGGGCCGTCGAACCATTCGAGCAGCATTCCGGCGGGGATGTTTTCGACGGACGGCTTGAATCGGAACTCGCCGTTTGCAGCGATTATTTCCATGCGAACGACAAGACCGCTTGCGTGACGCCATATGAGGTAGGGCGGTTTCGACGAAACCGCCGTTTGCGGCGGCATCGTCGATGCCGCCCTACCGTTGTCGGCGGCGAAGGGTCTCGTCGCCCTACCAGATTCAAACGCGAAGTCCGACGACTTGAGGCGCATGGGCGTGCCCTTGCCGTCGAGAAGCTGAAGCGTGAACGCCTCGTCCGCCGCCACTACGCGCGGCACGCCGTCCGCTCCGCGCATGAACTCGACCGCGCCGTTGTGCTCGGCGAGGCTGAGAACCGCTCCATCCGAATAAAGCGTCTCGGCATCGACAGCGAGCGACACCGCGAACGCCGCCGCGACAAGAGCCGGCTTTGTGCCATGCATCCTCATGCGCCGTACTGCCCGATAAGCTTCTTGACAAGCGGGAAGAACTCGGCGTGCTTCTTCAACGCCTTCTCCTCGTTCCAGGTGCACTTCCAGTCCGTGAGCAGAAAGCCCTTGACCCGGCTTCTGTCCAATCTGCGGAGGCAGAACTCCACTACCTGCTCCATGTTCTCATCGCTGTTCCAGGTGGTCGCGCACGGGATCTGGTCGAAGCCGGCCTTCTCCAGGTCGAAGAAGCCCTTGAGTTCGGCGGGATGGTTCTGCCCCGCCCAGTCCGGACGCTTCGTGCCGGTCGAGAACTTCGGGTCGTCGAGCTTGGACTCGACCTCCCTCACGTCCTTCCAGTAGTACCAGTTGGACTGCACCACGTTCTTCGAGACCTTCTCGCAGAACTCCGGATAGTTCCATTCCGGGTCAGACCACATCCAGGCCCGAGCCCCCTGCCGCTCGACGGCCGCGACAATTCGGCCGAGGTCGCCGAACCACACGTCCTCGCGGCGCGTCAGTGCGTACCTGAACTTGGTCTGGAGCAGCTCGCCCTCCTCGTCCATGCCGATGTGCACGAAACGCGGACGGTCGAAGATCTCGCAGACGTCCTTCACGAGATCGGCCACCACCCGGTGGTACGTCTCGGTGGAGACCATGCGCGCGTATTCCTTGAGCCACACGTCGTGCGTGGCGGAGAAGTTGAGCTTCGGAATCGGCTCCAGCCCCATGTGGCGGAGGCGCGCCAGCTCGGCGCGCAGCTTCTCCGGCGTCCAGCTGCCCTTCACGGCGAGCTCCGGATGGCTCGGGTAGACGAGCCCCTCGGCCAGGTCGATGACGACCATGTTCATGCCGGCGTCGCGCGTCTGCTCCGTGAGGTCACGCCACACATTCTCGTCGAACCGTAGGTAGTCGGC
The DNA here is from genome assembly GCA_017405115.1 of Kiritimatiellia bacterium. The sequence continues at coordinate 4,935 of JAFRBA010000258.1, read as the reverse complement.
TACGCCGTTGGTGTATGGCTTGCCCGGCTCGACGTCGTGGTCGTTCCACATGTTGCAGCCGATCTGGATCAGATTGGCCCAGATGAGCGGCTTCTTTCCCGTATCCCCGTGAAGTATGTTCGGCACCGCGAACGCCGCGGCTGCCGCGCACGTCTTCATGAATTCCCTTCTGCGAATTGCTTCTTTCATTGTCACTGCTCCTTTCTGCAAACGCGCGAGATCTCGACTTGATCCACGTAGCCCGCGTTGACGGCCGGGTTGGCGTCGAACTTCGTCTTGTCGAACTTCCCCGACGCGATCCAGATGTACTGCGACTTCTTCGGCTTCAGGCTCGCGACGTCGTACCACGCCCAGCCGTCTTTCACCTGCCCCGCCTTGACCTCCACCATGCCGCAGCCCCTCTTCGCCTCCTTATCGTACACTCCCGCCGAGAACGCCATCCCCCAATCCGCCTTTCCCGTCAAGTCAACCTTCGCATGTATCCTGACGCGGTACTCCACGCCTGGGTCGAACTTGACGCCTGACATGTTGAATGTCGCCGCCCAGTGCCATCCGGCATTGGAGAACTTTATCGCCTTTCCGCCCGATGCGTCCGCAACGCCCACCATGTCGCATGCGTTCGTCATCTGGATCTTCAGCCTTGAGACGGGCAGGACGAGTCTGTCCGTCTGCGGATCGAGCGCATTTGCCATTCCGCGCAGAACGCCCATCCATTCCGCGGGCCAGTGCTCGACGAGAATCACCTTGTGGCCCTTCGCCTCCGCCTCTTCGATCCGTTCAAGCGTGCGCCGCGCCGCTTCGCGCGCCCGCAGCAGCCGCGCATGCGCCGCCATGTCGTGCGTGAGGTAGATGAACGGCCAGCCCTTGCGGTAGCCGACGTACGCAAGCCGCATCGCCACGGTGTAGTACGCGCCCATCGCGCCCATCCGCACGTTGTAGCGGCAAACCGGCTCGTCCGTCTCCGCAATGGCCTCCGCCTCAAGCCACAGCCGCTCCACCTTTTCCATGACAGCCTCCGACGGCGGCTCTCGCTCGATGTCGGCGTACATGACGAGCGGCGGCGTGTTCGTCTTCGCCGCGGCGGTGGCGCATTCGTCGTACACGAGGTCGAACGCCTGGCGCGCAAGCGGCGCGGCCTTGCCGTAGTAGCCATTGAAAAACCGGTCGAGGAGCGGCTCCGCCGGAAGGTCGGGGTTCCACATCCACTTCGCCATAAGCCACGCCCGCAGCTCGCCGAAGTCCGCGTGCCAACCGGTGTAGTCGCCCTGTGCGAGGATGCCGATGACGCCGTTGTCGCGGAACAGCTTCAGGTTGCCCTGCAGCGCGAGGATGTTCGGGAACGAGTGCAGGTAGTGGCGGAAGTTCACCGTGTAGTCCCAGATGTACAGCTGCCTCGTCTGCCGCCCCCAGCCGTTGATGTCGTCGAGTAACGACTGCGTGCCGGGATGTCGGCTCTCCGATATCGGCACCGAAAAGTCCACGCCGCTCGTGCAGAGGCACGGCATCACGTTGTGGCGAAGCTTCGTCTTCTTCGGCGGCTTGCGCGTGTATTCGTAGGCAAGCGTCTCGACGATCTTGCCGGGGAACTCCCTCTCGACCGCCTCCGCGATCGCGTTCACGAACCGCACCATCGTGCCGGCGTGCGACTCCTCCTCCTCGTCCACCGCCTTGCACGTATCGCACTCGCAATACTCGTGGCTGTCGTTCTGGCTCACGCCGTAGCAGAGCGCGCCGGGGTCCTTGCGGATGCGGTCCAGCACGTTCGAGGTGACGAGGCGCAGCACCTCCGGGTTCGTGAGGCACAGCTGCGCATGCCGTCCGTTGCCGCACCGCCTGCCTTCCCTGGACCTGTAGCCATACCACTCCGGATGCGCGGCGAAGTTGTCCTTCGCGGGCAGCAGACGATCAAACGTGTGGCACACGCCAAGGCCTCCGCCGAACGAGAACGCAGTGCCGCCGTGCTTCGCCCCTACCTGCTGGAAGCCGCCGTTCGCGCGGATGCGGGCGGCGAAGTCGCCTTTCACGTCGCGCCAGTACGGAGTGCGCTGGAGAATCGCCGGCTTCTGGCGGACGTCGAGACCGTCAGGCAGGCAGAACTTCACGGCCTTCGGCACGTACGTGCGCCAAGACGAGAACCAGCCGATGCCGCCGTAGGCTTCCAGAAGCTCGTAGACGCCGTAGAGCACCCCGCGCTTGCCTCCCTCGACATGGACGTTGCCGTCCGCGTCCACCCACAAATGAAACGCATCGTCCTGGTAGGGCGCGTTGACCTCAACGCGCCGCGCGGCGGCCTGGGGGCAGGCCGCCCTACCAATGAAAATCGCCTTCTGCGATCCCCGTGGCCCTATCGGCAGCTCCACGCCGACGAGCGCCTTCACGTGGTCGCGCAACTCCTCGGCCGCGTACTTCTCCGACGGCGATGGATCGTCCGGCAACACAACCGCATACGCCGGTTCCGCTCCGCGCTCGGCGATGGTCATGGCGGCGCAGGCCGCCGTCGCGGCAACCATCACCGCAAAGGCCGCAGCTCTCATGCTTGCCATCTTCATTGATTCACCGTTGCGCCTCCACGAGAAGAAATTGGACTACTTCAACGACACTTCGACGAATCGCCTCTGTCCCTCGGCATCCTTCCAGTCAAGGCGATAACGCCCCTTGAAACCCCGGAAACGCACCTTGCCGGCGGCGGCGACAACCCTCGTGCGCGTGCGCCATTCCTCGTTTACAAGACGCCAAAGCGCATGATACGCCGGTTTCTTCGACATGTCGTTCCGCAGAAGCCCTGATTCCAGTATCTCATGCCCCATGCCGTCAACGAGATTCCAGTACGTTATGCGGTAGACGGACGGCCAGCTGAACCAAAGCCGGTAGTTGTCGCGCAGCAGCCTCGCCTGAAGTGCCTCGGCTTCGTCTCGCGGCATCTTCGTGACCGGCGCCGGAATCGTTATCTCGCTCACGTGAACCGGCAGCCCGATCTCGTCATACCTCATCAGCATCGCGGTCTGGTAGGCGACGTCCCACGAAAGCAAGTTGGGGCGAGCATCCTCGCCCGCCGCGACCTTCATCACATCGGGCTCGTTGAATATGTGCATCTGATGTCCGATCGCATCGACGGGCGCGCCGCGGCGCACAAGCTTCGAGATGAACGCCGGCCAGTTCTCTCCGACATATACGCCGTTAATGCACTTGCGGACTCCGCCCGGAAATGCCGCCGCCGCCGCGCGGAAGCTGCGCATCGTGCAGTCCTCCGGAAGTGCCGCGCCGTCGCACGACGAAATCTCGCGCGGCGCATCCGGCGGAGAGTGCACGTCGATGGACTCGTTCACGACGTCCCACTGCGGAATGCGCGCCCCGTACCGCGCGCCGATCTCGACGATGCGGTCGGCGTAGAGCCTCCACCGCGTTTCACCGTCCATCGCCTTGTCGCACGCCCACTTGGGATGGAACCTGCAGTAGATCAGTGCGTGTCCATGCGCGGATATTCCATTGGCGTCGAGAAATTCCAGCACAGGATCCGGCGCGGGACGCCTCCACGCCGGGTCGTCCTTTCCATGACTCTTCCAGTACTCCGGGTCTGACGCCGCGTCCTTCGCATAGCGGGGACACCCCTTCTCGGGCTCGAGCGCGTTCCAGTAGAACGGCACAGTCGCCGCATTGAAGAGCCCGCCCGGCAGGAACGCCGCGCGGTATTCGGCGTTCTTCTGTTCGTCGCCGAACTGGTCGAAGTTGAATATGTTGCAGCCGAACTTGAAGTCGCTCTCTATCTGCTCGACGAAGACTTCAGAGCCGGCCGCAAGTCCAGGAATCGCGAATTCTCCGTCCGCCTTGCGGAACTTCTCGATCCGACCGTCGATTTCGGCGTTCAGCGCCGCCGACCACTGGCTCGTGTACGCCGTCCCGAACGGCTCCGCCACGACGGCGTGAACCGCAAGTAGAACCATCAATGCCGCAGCCGTCAACCGCATGTATTTCGCAACTAACGAAAGATGAGCATCAGGCCAGACAATCCCTTCGAAAGGGTCAAAGTCCCCGGGCCCTTGAAATGCACGTCGTCCACATATTTCGCGTCGGACTGCGAAGAGCCCCACGTCCCCTTGTAGAGCAGCTGCCCGAAATCGTCACCGCCGAGGACGAAGAGAAATTGAGCGCCGCCACTTCGAGCCCGACGACGTCGCTCGTGAACGTGCCGCCGGTAGAGAACTCGAGCGTGTCACCGTTCTGAGGCGACAAATGCCCTTCTACTCCGCCGCTCCAAGTCTCGTCGGAGAGGTTGCCGCTCGAGCCGCCGCTCCATGTGAGCGTAAGCGGCGCGGCGCCGACCAGCCGTGTGAATGACGCGGCGACGGCCAGCACCATGCAGAATTTCCCAGATTTAAGCGCAGCTTTCATGGTTGCTCCATTGTCCAACAAAGTTGCATCCAGGTGCACCTCCCGCAAGACACACCACGCACAACCCTGTAATGTTATCAAAATTAGGCAGAATCCGCCACCACAAAGAATCCTCGCCGCTTTCGTTCTCCTACAAGGCCGTCGTCGTTCTCCTACAAGGACTTCGAGAATACTCGTTCCGTCACGTTCGTTGTCTTGACTGCGCCGCCGCTCTTATTTCAGTGCCCGCCCAGAAACAGCTGTTCTTTGCCTCCAGTTTTCCCCTCCAGTTTCCTATGCCTTTGCAGATTCTCCTCACGCCGCCCTCTTCCGAGCCTTGCCTCCCCGCATCTTCCCTTCCCGCCATCCTTCACAAGCTCCCTCGCCCTTTCCCGCGCCTCCTTCACAAGCCTTCTCCACCACCTATTTTTCGTCCGCACCGTAATCTTATTTGCGTACTTTTCCCTCCACGCGGCCAGCATGTTCGCGTCCTCCACCCGCTCGGGGTCCGTCAGCGCGTCCAGCCGCCTCATCAGCGCCGTCGCGCTCGGCCCTATCCCGCTCACG
>JAFRBA010000257.1 GCA_017405115.1 Kiritimatiellia bacterium | reverse complement strand
TTATACGTTCATCGGCAACGAGATATACGGCTTCCCGACAAACAGCTACCTTCACGACAGCGACAAAAACTCCTTCATGAAAAAGATGTGGGACAAGACAGGATACGAGTTCTTCCTGCCAACGGAGGCGCAGTGGGAGTATGCCTGCCGCGCGGGCACGACGACGTCGTACAACCACGGCATCCCAGGCAACATTGCCGCCATCTCTACTCTTGTGGCGTGGAACTCCTACAATTCTGAGGATGAGACGCATGTTGTCGGCACCAAGCCCTGCAACGCCTTTGGCCTTTACGACATGCACGGGAACGTGATGGAGATGACGGCGGCAGCCGGCACCATCGCGTCGAACAGGGACGGGCATGGCGACACAGAGGACGACCCGATTCTGGAGCCGCTCGGTGCCGCTAGCACCTTTTCATATGTAAAACGCGGTGGCGGTTACCTCCTGATTCAAGGCGTTCCATACTGGGGAACGTCAAGCACCTGGAGGAATGCAGGTTATAGCTATTTGCAGTTCAGGGATGACATGGGCTTCCGTCTTGTCTGCCCTGTCAACCGCCAGTGGGAAGCGCACTGATGTCCCGCATCTGACATTGAAATCAAAAGAAAGAAGGTAGACAATGAAGAGTCATTTCATTACGATGTTCGCTGTTGCGGCAGTCTCGGCGGCGCAGGCGGCGACTGTTGACCAGGTGATTGTTCGCCAGCAGTGGCCGTGGAGCGAGACGGTGAAGGTCGAGTATGTCCTTAGCGACGTCACAGCCCCGGTCAACGTGTCGGTGACGGCGACCGCCGACGGGACGCCGGTGAGCGCGGACAGTCTTGCGGCTTCGCTGAGCGGCGATGTGTTTGGTGTAGCCAAGAGCGGCGCCCACACGATCGAGATCGATCCGACAACCGCGCTTGGCGCGCTGCGGACGACAGTCCGCCAGTTCAACGTGGCGCTGTCGCTTTCGCCTGCGCCCGCCATACTGACACAGGAACTGTACCGCATCTTCGACCTGGACGACGGCTCGTGCGAAAGCGTCTCGCGCGCCGACATAATGAACCATCCGGAAAAGTTCGGTGCGTACGAGACCGACTTCGCCAAGATTGGCAAAGACAGTAAAGGCAACAGCTTCAATACTACGCTAGACCCGAGCGAGGTGTTCATCTGGACGGGCGTTACGAACAACCCGGTCTACAAGACCGACAAGCTCGTGATGAGGCACATCTATGCCAAGGACAAGGTCTGGCAGGGCAGCGTTGACAATGGCAACCTTAGCGAGACCTACGACAAATACTGGGTGAAGCTGACGAATGACTACTTGATCGCGGTATTCGAGACGACGCAGGCGCAGTGGACGAAGATATACGGCACGAACTTCAGCCACTTTGCGTCGGCGGAGGATTCTCCGTACAGACCTGCCGAAAACATGTACCAGATCGAGGTTATCGGAGGCCGTCAAGAATATTACACCATACACGGTCATACATACCAGTACAGGACGGTCGTCCGCAACGAACTCATCTTCGGCTTTCCGACGAACAGTTACCCTTACGACGTCTCCAGGAACACATTCCTTGCCAAGCTGTGGGACAAGACGGGATATGAGTTCTTTCTGCCCACGGATGCGCAGTGGGAGTACGCATGCCGGGCTGGCACCACTACGGACTGCAACCACGGCATAGCAGGCAACATTCTGGGGACCTCCGGTCTTGTGGCGTGGAACAGTTACAATTCCGAAAACAGGACGCATGAAGTCGGCACGAAGCCATGTAATGCCTTTGGCCTCTACGACATGCTTGGCAACGTGGCGGAGATGCTGCCGGCATCCGGATCCATAGCATCAAACAGGGACGGTCATGGCGAGTCGGCTGACGACCCGATCATCGAGCCGCGCGGCACTTTTTATTCATTCTCTTGCATGAAACGAGGGGGCGCCTACTTGCAGCCAACAGGCACTCCGTATTGGTGGACGTCCAGCTTCTCGCGGTTTTCTTCGTATGGCTTCGGCGATCCGACTAATTTCATTGGCTTCCGCGTGGTTTGCCCGGTCAACCGCCAGTGGCAAGCGCACTGATGAAACAGCGTGGAAACTGCGTGGGGACGAGCGCCATGGGACGAAGGCGCTTTCTGGAGGGTGCCGGCGCAACGGCGCTCCTGGCAGTGGGCGGTTGCGTCTGCCCAGGAGGCGGGCGTCCTCTGTGCGAGTACGACGACGAACTGATCGACCGCTGCTGGCTTTGGGGGCATGAGACCGGGCAGGTGGACGGGCCGGGGAACGGCTGGAAGCTGGACGCGGCCAAGACCTACTACCACCTGGCCGACGCGGCCAGGTTCATGGGCCTGCACAACCTGAACGCCATTCGCTGGGACAAGCCTTCCCGGGCCTTCCGTGATTCGCTCCGGGGGCTCAAGCGCGTCACGTGGCCGATGAGCGGCAACAAGACGGAAGTCAACTTCACCTACGATGCGCTGGCGGACTGGAACTTCGCCGTTGCCGACGAAATGCCGAATGTGACAGGATTCGACTTGGACGATTTCATAGTGGCGCGAGGCCCGTCGGTCGAGGTCGACACGGAGGCCGGCCGGCGGATGGTTTGTCCCACGCGGTTTCCATATGCGCAGCTGGTGGAGTTGCGCCGCCGGCTAGACGCCTATCCGCGCCGTCTGGAACTGCGCATGGTCGTCTACGACGAATTGCTCGACCAGCGCAAGGCGCAGAATGACCTTGCCCCGGTGCTGGCATTCGCCGATTCGGTCACCTACTGGACATGGCAGGCGAAGAACCTGCCGGCGCTGCCGGACTATTTCCGCCGCTATCGGGCGATTGCGCCGGACAAGCGGACGTATCTCGGCGTCTATCTCTGGGACTTCGGCGGCGGCAGGGAGATGCCGATGGACATGATGGCGCTACAGATGGACATGGGGCTAGAACTCTTCCGCAAGGGCGAGATCGAGGGTTTCGTGTTCCTCTGCTCGTCAATCTGCAACCGTCCGCTGCCGACCATCTCCTATCTGCGTGATTGGCTCGCGCGCCACGGCGGCGAGAAGCATCCGGCGCGTCGCCTGACGTCGCCAACATAACCACGCTCGTCGAGCGTATTAAGCTCGGCGAAACCCGCGTCTGGCGGATCGAATAAAAGAACTGTGCGTTGGAAAAGGCTTAAAGACGGATGTGGAGAATGAGACATTTGATGATTGTGTTTGCGGCCGTTTCGGCCTTGTCTGTCTGCTTTGCCGAAGCGGATGCGGCTCGTTCTCCGAAAGACATACTTGAGGAGGTGAACGCGCGGATAGAACGTGAGTTCATATCCGCAGACGGCCTCATGCTGGACTATGTGGGTGAGATTCCCACTCCGGAGGAGATAGCCGACCTCAAGCCCAACGCAATGGGTTGGTGGACTCCTATCGAAAACGGCTCGATGTTCACGGGCGAATGGCTTCCTTCGCTGATGGCCGAGGGCGAGGTGCGCAAGCCGCTTGTCGAGCGCTGCGTGAATGGGCTCTTGAAGATGAGCGAGGTTTCCGATGTGCCGGGCTTCATTGCCCGCGGAACCGGGACGGACGGCGTAAGCCACCATCCGTGCGGGTCCAACGACCAGACGGATCCCTGGTTCTTCGGCCTCATTGAATACTGCCGCTGGCAATATGCCGATCCGAAGCTCAAGGCGCGCGTGATGGATCGTCTGGTCTTTGTCGCAAAGGCGCTGGAGTCGAATCAGTGGGGTGTTCCGTGCGACGGGGCGTTCAAGGGGGAGAACCGCGGCAACCTCATGGCGAAATCCATGCCGTTTTGGGGCAAGTCGCGCCTCATGTACACGCTCAAGTTCCTGAGCATCCTGACTGGCGACGGCCATTGGGAGGATGTCTACCAATCCGTCAAGGCGGGTGCGCTTGATGCCATAGAATCAGGCGGAGAGGTAGACGTGAAGGTCTTCAAGACCTGCTATACGAGCGGTGTCTGGATCTATGTCTCCAGTGTGCAGGCATTGGCGCGTTTGGTCAGCTTGGAGGAAAACGAGTCTGACAGGGCGAGGATGAAGAAGGGTCTTTTGCTCTTTGCCTCCAGGGTTGCGCCGCTTATGAGGCGAAGAGTCGATTACGACAACACCTTTGAACGGCCGTTCAAGTACGCGAACTGGCGCACTGGCTATAAATGGAGGCCGCAGAAGACGCAGAAGGACGCCGAGAGCGTGGCATATTCGGGCAACGTCGAGATTCTCGGCAAGCGTAGGGCCTACGAGCGGCAACAGATGTCGGTCCCGCTGGCCGCGGCGGCAATCTGCGCGCTTTCCGACAGGGAAAGGTACCGCGAGGAGATACTCTTGACTCTTCGGCACTACGACTACGCGACTCCGAACCTCAGCGAATTCTTCCACGCCGCCATTGCCGCGTCGTCGTTGTGGCGTGCGGCGTCGGTGGTCGATGTCGGCGGAGTGCCGCGTTTCGCCGTAGACGGCAGGCCCATGTCCGCGACGGCCGTGATGCCGTCGCCTGCGGGAAAGCCGGGCGAGGCTGTCGGGCGACTCAGGGAGTTCCGCAAGGCGGGCGTGATGGTGTCCAGCGACGTCTGGACCATGCATAACAAGCGTTACAATCCTCGCCAATGGTGGCTTGGGGAGGGCGAATACGACTTCGAGCTCTTCGACGCCATGGCAAGAGGGCTTGTTGACGCGTCGCCCGACGGCTTCATCTTCCCCCGCATCAAGATAGACCCGCCGGCGAAGTGGAGCGCGGAGCATCCCGACGAGATGCTGGACGAGCTCTCGCCTCTGCCGGAGTCACGGGCGTGGCGCGCTTTGTGCCGGCGCATGTTCAAGGACGTCATCGACCACGTGGAGCGCTCGCCGTACGCCGCAAACGTCATCGGCTACCATCTTGGTGCGTTTTGCAGCGGCGAATGGATCGCGGCTGACTGGCGGAAGCCCTATGTGCGGGCGCATGTAACGCCGGTGTCCGAGATTCCGACATGTAAAGATCCGCGCGATCCTCTCCCGCCGTTTTCGCAGATTGCCGCCCGGCGCGCCGCCATTTCGCAGAGGGCGGAGGCCGTGGCCGACATGCTTATTGACGTGGCGTCTTATGTGAAGGAGCTGACGAACGGACGCAAGCTCGTCGGCGCGTTCTTCGGCTACTCCACGCCGCCGCACGAGAAGTTGTCCAAGGTGCTGAGGTCCGGCAAGGTGGATTTCTTCGCGGCGCCCCCCGAGTACAACGAAGTGAGGGAGATCGGTCATTCGGGGCGTTCGCAGTCCGACTGCCAGGCTTCTTACCGCCTCCACGGAAGGGTGTTTTTCGAGGAGTCCGACTTCCGCACGTTCCTCTCCCGCCCGGAGTTCAGCCCGGAGACAGGGTATTTCAGGACGCGGCGGCGTCCGCTCGGCGAGTCCGTGGCGATCATCCGCCGCTCAATCGGCAAGAGCCTTGCCGGCGGCTGGGAGAACTGGTGGTTCCTTCTCGGCGGCAACGACACATTCTCCGCGCCGGAGATGATGGAGTCGATAAGGATTGGTGCCGAAGAGGCTCGGAGAACGCTTGAGACCGCGAAGTGGCAGCCGGCCGAAGTCGCGGTGTTCACCGCCGCCGACGAGTACATGACGAGCGGGGCGACGCATGTGTGGCATTTCAGGAAGCGGTGCGTCGGCGATCTGCACGAGAACGAACTCCCGACATGCGGGGTTCCGTTCGACTCGTACGAACTTGCGGACATCGCGGATCCGAGGCTGCCTGAATACAAGGTGTATCTGTTCCCCAATGCGTTCACGCTTTCCGACGAAATGAGGGCGAAGATAAAGGAGCGTGTGCGCCGCCCCGGCAAGACTGCGATATGGGTCTATGCGCCTGGATACTACGGCAGTGGCGAGGGCTCGGTTGCGGACGTCGTGGACATGACGGGTGTTCCCGTCGAGGAGCGTGCGCTTGACGAATCGCAGCCATGCCGCCGGATGTTTGCGCCGACGGGCGACGCGGTTTGCGCGCGGGACGGATGGCGGAGCGTGTTCATGCCGATGCCGCCCAACGCCGCCGAACTGCGCAAGGCGTTCCGCGAGGCGGGAGCGCACGTCTGGATGGAGACCGGCGACGTGTTCGCTGCGGGGCGCGGCTATGTGATGGTGCATGCGGCATCCGACGACGAGAAGCGCATCAGCCTTCCGTCGCCCTGCGGCGCCCATGAGATATTCGGCGCATCGCCGGACGTCGCCAACGCGACAGTGCTCGCCGAGCGCATGAAGCTTGGCGAAACCCGCGTCTGGCGGATCGAATAAAGGAATTGCGTGCGGGAACCCGCTTGGCGTGAAAGTTTTCCCCGCCGCCTATTTGCATCTGGTCGCCGGACAGACTAAATGCAACTAGTGGCAGGTTAAATGCACTATAGTCCTGCGTTGTGCATTTAGCCTGCCGAAATGCATTTAACCTGTTGTCTCCACGGTGTCCGTCCGGGATTGCCTCGGCTTCGCTGCGGGG
>JAFRBA010000256.1 GCA_017405115.1 Kiritimatiellia bacterium | reverse complement strand
GCAGCAGGCGGCGACGCGTGCGCGGCGGCCGTCGCCAAGATACTCGGCGTCGAGGCCACGGCCACGGAGCGCCGCGTCGCGCTCGTGAAGTGCTGCGGCACTCGCTCCGAGGCGATACGCGTGGGCGACTACAACGGAATCTGCGACTGCAACGTGGCGGCTGCGACTGCGGGCGGCGACAAGGGCTGCACATACGGCTGCCTCGGCTACGGGGCCTGCGCCAACGTCTGCCCCAAGGGCGCCATCTCGATAGCCGACGGGCTTGCCAAGGTCGACAAGCGCCTCTGCATCGGCTGCGGCAAGTGCGTGAAGGCGTGCCCCAAGCACATAATAGAGCTGGTCCCCGCCTCCGCGACGATACACGTCCTCTGCGCGAATCCGGACAAGGGGCCGTCCGTCCGCAAGGTCTGCGGCGTGGGCTGCATGGGCTGCCACCTCTGCGAGAAGAACTCCGGCGGCAAGGAGGCGGGCCACTTTGAGTTCCAGGGTTTCCTCGCCAAGGTCAACTACGCGAACCCGCCGACCGACGAGCAGATCGTCGCGAAGTGCCCGGCGAAGTGCATGGCGGCCGACCCCCACTTCGAAAGCGGACACTGAGCCTGGCGGTAGGATCGGCGCATGGGCCGACGGCATGGGTGCCGGTGGGGACGGGGCCCGGGCGGGTGAAGCTCGTCTTGTCGCGCGACGGGGCGTCCGCCACAAGGGAGTTCGGCATCCCGGCGCTCGACATTCCTAAGTCGCCGCTGGCGGCAGGCGCGGTGTCGGTGTGGACGGAAAGCCCGATGGTTGCTGTGACGCCGCTGACGTCGTTGCGCCTTGCCAACGTGCGCGATGGCGTGCAGGACTACGAGCTCATGAAGCTGGCGGAGGCAAAGGCCGGCCGCGGCGCGGTCCTCGATGTCGTGCGGCGCATCGCCCCGAACCAGTCCGGCATCGTGCGCGACCGCAAGGCGCTGCTTGCCGCCAGGGTGGAGCTTATAAGGCTGGCCTGCTCCCGCGGCGACGGTTCGTGAATCTCCGCAGGGCACATCCGTTAATCGTACAGCCACCACGGAACGCGACAACGCCGCCTTGCCGTCCGACGCTGCTCACCCCGCATAGCGCCCTGTCAGCGAATTGCGCACCTGGATGATGCGCCATCTCCATTTCCAGGGTCGGAATTTATGGTATAATAAAGACGGAAAATCCAATACTAAGGAAGGATGAACGAGATGAACAGACGGGAGTTTCTTGCCGCCGGCGGAGCGCTTGCGGCTGCTGCGGCGGTAGGGGCCGACGACAAAGTGGAGTCCGCATGCGGCGCTTCCGCGCCGGCAGGCAAGCTCATCGTATCTCCGCCAGTGCTCCAGAACGGGGCGGAGACGTCGATGGGCGTCGGCTTTGCCGTGTCGGACATGGCAAACGGCTACGTGCGGGTGTCCGAGTCGGCGGACATGTCGAACTCGCGCAAGGTGAAGTGCGGCGGCTTCCGCGTGACGGACATGAACGACAAGGTGATGCTGGTGCGCCTGACGGGCCTCAAGCCATCCACGCGCTACTGGTACACGATCGGGGCGGACCGCATAGAGTACAAGGGCGGCTACGCGATGAAGATCGTCGGCAACGAGGAGGACCCCCGCGTCTACTCGTTCACCACCCTCGGGCAGGGGTCGGCGGGACACTTCTGCGTGATAAACGACACCCACGCGCAGATGACGGCGTTCGGCCTGGCGGTCGACAAGATCGCCGAGCTCGGCCCGAGCTGCGTCGTCTGGAACGGCGACGCGTGCAACACGCAGGAGACGGTGGACTCCCTGCTTCCGATCTTCTACACGCCCGAGATCAAGAAGGTCGACTATGCCGCCGAAACGCCGTATCTGTTCGTGCCCGGCAACCACGACTACCGTGGCTTGGCCGCGCGCCGCATGGAGCGCGTGATGATGTTCCGCCAGCCCGAAGAACGCTCGTCGCGCGACTGGGACCTCGGCCGCAACTTCGCTATCCGCTGCGGCGAGATGGCGATGATCGGCCTGGACACCGGCGAGGACAAGCTCGACGGACGCGACGCCTTCGCGGGGCTCTTCAACATGGAGCCGTACCGCGTCGCCCAGCGCGACTGGCTCGCGGACGCCCTGGAGCGCCCTGAGATCAAGTCGGCCCCGTACATAGTGGCGTTCTGCCACATCCCGCTCTACGACGCGAATCCGCTGTCGAACCCCGGCGACGTGGACAAGGACGGCGGCGGCAGGTACAAGCACGACTTCGCGATCTGGCAGCGCACGTGCAAGAACCTGTGGGGCCCGCTCTTCGAGAAGTACGGCGTGCAGGTCGTGATAACCGCGCACAACCACCGCTACCGCTACGACGCGCCGAACGCCGACCACAAGTGGGCGCACGTCGTTGGCGGCGGCCCCGAGCTCGGGGCGAAAGTCGTCAACTGGGAAACGGGCGAGAAGGTCAAGGACCCCGGCAGGTTCCCGACGGTCATCGAAGGCAAGGTCGAGGGCGGGCGGCTCGACATCGTCGTGCACGACGTGTTCAACAAGCGCGTCGTAGGCTCGTTCGACTATCCTCCGCGGCCTCTTTCCGCCAGGGGTTGAGAAGCCCCTGGCGCAGCCTCACGACGGCATTACGGCTTGATGAGCTGCCGTTGGAGGGCGAGGCCGATCGCCTCGGAGCGGTTTGTGACGTCCAGCCGCGCGAAGATGTCGCTGAACTGCTTCTTGACGGTTATCAGCGAGACGCTCAGCTGGTCTGCGATCTCCTGGTTGGTGAATCCGCGCGCGGCGAGCTCAAGCAGTTTGAGCTGTCGCTCCGTGAGGCACGGCATCGCGGACGCCTCGTTTACAAGCGCCTGCACTTCATTCGAGAGAACCTTCTCTCCGGCGATGATCCTGCGTATCGCCTGCGGCAGGTCGCGCGTGGGGGCGTTTTTGAGCAGCACGCCCGACGCTCCGTTCATCACGGCTCGTGCAAGGTCGGCGGAGGTTCCGTAGGACGTGAACACGAGTATCTTCGGCAGTGCTTCTGGCGCAAGGCCGCTGTCCGCCGCACCCCCCGCCGCGATCTGCCGCGTCGCCTCGGCGCCGGAGAGACCGGGCATCATAAGGTCCATTACGACGACGTCGGGCTTCAGTTCGCGGACGAGCGCGACGGCCTTTTCGCCGTTCTCGGCCTCGCCGACGACCTCCATGTCCTTCTCGCGCGACAGCAGCGAGGCGATGCCGATGCGCATGATCGAGTGGTCGTCGACGAGGATGATGCGGATCTTCTTCATGATTTGTTTTGTCTGTGGCGTGAGACGTTTGACGCGAGACGAGAGGAAGCATCGCGTCGTGCGTCCAACGTCTCGCGCCTGAGCCTGATTGTTGCCGTTACTTTGGTTCCGTTTCCGGTCTCGCTCTCAATGTCCATGTTCCCTCCAAGCTCGGCCAGGCGCTCGTGTATGCCGGCGAGGCCGAAGTGCCCGTCGCGCGGGCCCGGTCGGCGTTTCGGGTCGAAGCCGCAGCCGTCGTCGCGCACCGAGAACATCAGCACACCCGCGCTTTCGGCGCCCGCCACCCAGATGTGCCTTGCGGCGCCGTGGTTGATTGCGTTCGCCACGAGCTCGCGTATGACGCACAGCACGGCGTGCGCGGTCGTGTCGGTCATCAGCGACCGCGCCACGTGGAACCGGATCGAGATGTCGGCCTCGGGCTTGAGCCCTGTGAGCGTCTTCGATACCGCCCGCTCGAAGTCAGGGTCGTCGACCGTGTCGCTTCTCAGGTCGAAGAGGCAGTTCTTGAGCTCTGTACGGCTTGACTCCAGCATGCGCTCGGCGGTCGACAGCAGTTCCTTCGCGGACTTCGGGTCTTCGTCCACGGCGTCGTGGCCGGCGGCGATCTGGCAGGCGACGCCAGCGAGCGTCTGCGAGAGCGAGTCGTGCAGCTCGACCGCGAGGCGCGTTCGCTCCGAGACCTTGCGCCGCATGATCATGCGGTTGACGACGCGGTTCGCGATGACGATGAGCACGATCAGCATGGCGAGGAAGACGACGGCCGCCGTGAGACGGGCCGGCGTCCACCACGGGGGATTCGCCAGCACTTTCAGGTCGGTCGGCGAGCGCAGTATCAGCTTAAGTCCGCGCGTCTGCGGCAGCACCATGCTCTCGCGCCAGCGGTCGGTCTCGACTACGGCGAGGACCACGGCTTCGATCTTCGAGTTTGTCTCGATGTTCGGGATGACGGAGGCCGACGACGAGCAGTCAACCGGCATCGTCAGCCCGTCGTCGTTTATGGAGAAGATCGCAAGCGAAGGCTGTACGTCGAGGACGGTTCCCCTTATCCGTAGAAGCCGTCCATGGCTGTATCCGTTGATGCGCGGCCGGCCGCGTTCGTCGGTGAGCAGATGGCGCAGCGTGGTGGCAATCGGCTGCGGGCGGGGGGCGAAGCCGTCTGGCGACTGCGAGGGCCTGCACCGCGCGTAGATCAGGTTGATGCCATAGAGGTCGGTGTCGGGGAATCCAACGACGGTGACGTGTTCGCCGACGGCGGGCAGTTCGTCTGGACGCGCGAGCGTGGCCTTTACGCGGTGGTAGCCGCGCCCCGCGAGCATCATCTGATCGCCGTCCCACGTCGCCATGACGACGCCGTCGAAACGGCGGGAGTCCATACGCACGATCTCGTCCGGCGTCCATGGCGAATCAAGGTTGAGCGCCGGTGCGTCGAATATGTCTGCGGGAGGAGGGGCGATGGCTTGAAGACCGTCTGGCAGTATTGAAAGATAGTTCGAGATAATCTGCCTTGCACCGGTCGGTTGCATCATTACGCCTGTCATCCGTAGCCGTGCGCCGAGGAGTGAAAGGCCATTGATTGTATTGGTGGCATTGTCCGTAATGGATGCGTTAATGATTGTCGCTCCGTCCTTGACCAGCAACTGCATGACCGAGGCGTCAATCTCGTCTCGGCGGACGAGAACGAGCGTTCCCTCAGTCGTTATCCTTTGATACAGCATATCACCGTGAACAAGGTCGGAGATGGACACTTTTGCAGGCTCCGGCAGTGATACCCGACTGAGTTTGTCGACATGACGTACGACTTTGAACACAGTGCCGTTGTCATGATGGGCGAACTCACCGTTGACAACGGCGACATCGCCTTGGCAGATGTCGAAACGGTCCTCTACGAACAGGAAGTGATGCTGTCCGTTTTGCGCTACAAGCGCGAAATTGCGATTTGGACATACGATGGTGACGACGCCGGTATGGCAGAACGTCCCTTCGAATTCCACGGTTCGGGGGCGGAGCGACATCGCGTCGTCCGCCTCCGCATGCGCAGCGAAGAAGGCCGTCGCGGCGACGGCAATAGAGAGAGCCAGCGTTTCCATTCTCCTTCTGGTGCTTGACCAGGCCGAAGCCGGCCGAGCTGTCGACGAAGGCCGGGCAGAAGATCGGCACGCCTTCCTCGTAGGCGGTCTG
>JAFRBA010000006.1 GCA_017405115.1 Kiritimatiellia bacterium | reverse complement strand
GCGCCATTCGACACCACGATCGAATTGTCGGCCGACGTCAGCAACAAGCTTCTCGCCTCAACGGACGATCCGGAAAGCACCTCAAGCCTGTTCGATACGCTCGCCGCCGCCCTGGTGCCTATCATCATATCCTTTTCAACAGCACCGTCAACCAGATGCAGAGAAGCCCCGTTCTTGAGGCGCATCACGTTGCCCGGCGAGCTTTGTGCCGCGTCATGCGCCTCGTAGCCGAAGTAGAGGTTGTTTAAAGTATAGGTCCAAGACGCATCGTCCATCTCGAAGAGTCCGTCGCTGCCCTTGCCAAATACGTAGTAGGGAAGAGCTGAATGAGAAACGGTGAATACAGTGTCTTTGCCTATAAGCCTGAAAACGTTGTGGGTGGCATAGCTTTGGAAATTTATGTTGACCTTGCTGCACGAGAGCGAAGCGTTTGAGACAATCAGCTCGTTGTAGCTGGAACAGGACGTTGCAAGATAGCCGCCAATGTACGCAGCCCCGCTCAATGTCATCGACGCACCATCGGTCACCGACACCGTGTTCGTACCGCCTGGTGTGTTGATGCCTGAATCGCCGCCGCCAAAATATAGCGTGGTCAACGAGAGAGATGCGCCAGAATCTACTTCAAGTCTATTTTGGGAGGACAAAGCTCCGTATCCCAGGCGAAACGTTCCACCGATTCTCGCGATCGCATTGTCCTCAATCCTGAAGCGCAGGTAGCGCTGAGTGCCGCCAGCGAACACTGAACCCGCGTAGAAGCGCGAGCCTGTCCCCGTAACAAGCACTCGATTCGAAGAGGCGAAGCCTCCTTCGTTAAGAGCAGTTCGAAAGTTGCTAGCCGCATAAAACTCGCTGCCGTCAGTCACTTCTATGTTGCATCCACTTGCCTTGCCTTGTGACAGCGTCACGTTTCCACTCTTGCTGTGAAGCCTTGATCTGCCGACAAGCCTTATTCCCGTGTTGGTACCAATGTGTCCGTAAGTTATGTTAATCGCCCCGGCATTGGTAATGACTGCCCCGCCGGAAATAAGCAAGTTGTTGTAGCGCGAAGCGTCCCACCCCGCGCAAGTTGCGACCTCCGCTCCGTTAAGCTCATAGAAGCCACCGCGTATTTCTGCCGAGTTGCCATGCCCGGAAAAGCTGATTGCCTTGCCGGACGTTGCATTCAGCGTAACCTTGCCCGAAGTCGGCGAAGAAAGGTCCAAGAGCACTCCTGCGCCTTTGAGCGTCATCGAGCCAAACGACACGTCATCGGAAGCCGTATATGTGCCGGCATAGACAATCCCGGCCACGTCAGAGGTCCCAGGCTTTGTGCCATTCCATCCGTCAGCGTCGTCGCTTGCGAGGTCGCCGCCCGCAAATGGGAAGTCAACTGCATATGCGCTCGACAGCATCGCAGCCGCGCCCAACGCGACAAAAAGAATCATCGTGCCACCTCCGGCTTTTGTGTTCATTCTGCGTAGTGTCATCGTCTTGCGATCCTTTCTGGTTTTGTAAATGTCCCTTGTTTTGAAGAACAGGCTCCGAACGTGTGCCCGGTTCGTTTCTTGTACTCCTTGCGGAAGAACGACGTCGACCGATATCCGCACAGCGACGCCACCTGCGAGATATCGGTCTGCCCAGTGGAGACGAGGTCCTGAGCCTTTGCGAAGCGCTCGTCGTGTATGGCCTGTAGTATCGACTTGCCTGTCGCTTCGCGAAACCGCAGGTTCGCAAGCGACTGCGAACATCCGATATGTGCGATTACGTCGGACGAAGTTATGCCCGAGCATGCGTTGTCGCGTATGTACTCCATGGCCTTTCTCGCCAGCGTGTTGCCGATGCGCATCAGCCTGCGAGTAGAGGCACGACGAACAATCCCCTTCGGTGCAACCACCCGCCGGACAGCCTTAGTGTCGTCTCCGTCCAGCCGACGCAAGAGGCATTCGCCCGAAGCCCACCCAATGCCTTCCCAGTCCGGCACGACGCTTGTGATGGAGACCTGTCCGCACTCTACGTATGCCGGATTGTCGTCCACGCCGACCACGGCCACGTCTTCCGGCACGCTGAAGCCGAGTTCGCAGGCAACAGAAATCGTCAATGCCGCTATTTCGTCGTTCGCGGCGAATATCCCGCATGGCTTCTCAAGTCTGGATATGAACTTCTTGAACTCCCCCACCATGTCGCGGTCGTCCATTCGCAACGACCTCGGCCTGAACGCATGCACGGCCGCACGCCCGTCGAGTGCCTTGCGGAAAGCGATGCAGCGCAGCCGAACCCAGTTGAAGTCCCAAGGATGCGCCACATAGCCGTACGAGCGGTTGCCAAACCGCATCAGCTCGCCCGCCGCGAGGTGGCCCATTGCTGAAGAATCGTTGCCGACTACACAATGCCGCCCGCCCTTGTGCTCGACCGCGGCAAATACGACCGGGATTCCAAGGTCACGCACATCGAAGTCAGATGTCGTAACGACGACACCGGCGGGATGCCAGACATCTGCAAGCACCTTGATGCTGGAGATTCGCCGCTCAAACGGGGTATACACGACCTGAAGACACATTCCGCGTCTTGATAAGACTCTTCTGAGCCCAGTCTTGATGCCGAACACCGGCGACTCCTGACTTGGCGTCACGAAGAGAACTCTATTGTCCTCCTTCATGTCGTTTGATGCAAATTATACCACAACCGCACCGCGACATGATACAAAAACGCCAATAAAATTACGACTCAATCCGACAATGGCCTGCCCGCCTCAGCGGACGGAGAACGGCTCCATCTTCAGCGTCCAGGTCGTCTTCTGGATCGGGAATATGTACTTGTCCATCGGCCGCGGCCCGCAGGAACCGCCGCCAAGCCCGAGCTGGCGCACGTCAAGGTTGAGGCATACCTCCTCGCGAGGGACAAGCGGCGTGCGGAAGCGCTGCTGGCCGTTGCGGTGGCGGGCGAACTCCAGATCCTCCGCCGTGTAGTGAAGCGCCTGCACGAAGAGAGGCTCGGAGGCGGAGAACTTCACGCCCTTCCCGTCCGCCGCAGTGAACGCCGCCCAGCGGACGTCGCACTTGTAGCCGTTGTCCTGCGGACGCACATACGGCTCGTACTGTTCCGCCACCGTGGAATCGTAGATGCCGACGAAAGAGCCGGTCTTGCGGTCGATGTAGTTCTCGTACGGGCCGCGGCCGTGGTAGCGCATCGCCTCGAGCGCCTTGTCGAGACGGAGCGAAAGGCCGAGACGCGGCAGCGCAGGAGGCATCGTCCCGTGCGGCGTGACGGTATTCCGCACCGCAACGGATCCGTCCGCACCGAAGGTCCACTCCGCCTCGTGCGTGAATCCGGCAGACTTGGACCCGGTGACTTCAACGGTGAACGCCAACGAGCGCTCGCCGACCTTTACCGGGCGGGCATGGTGCCGGAGCTGCGTCAACCCCGAAGTATAGAAGCAGTCGGCGTCGTCCATCTTCCTCCCGCGCAGCCAGATGTCATTGTCGGTGAACGCCCGGCCGCAGGTAAGCTGCGGGCCGGCGACGACGCCGGGCGCGGGGTCGCGCAGGATCGTGCGCCCGTTCATGACCAGTTCGCAGAGCGTGCCGGAACGGCGGCAGAACACCGCCTTCGTGCCGCCGCAGACCGCCGTGACAGTCTTGTCATCCTGCGTGAACGACGGCGCGACCGCGCGAATGGCGACTTCGCGGGCAGGCGCCTTGCCGATGGCGATCTGGTTGCGCGACACCTGCCAGCCCTTCTTGGCCCAGAGCTCGTCCCGCTTCAGCGAGAAGTATACGTTCAGGAACACCTCCTTGCCGTCCTTCGCCGCCGGACGAGGCAGGCCTAGCGGCCCGCTCGAGAGCGGCGCTATGTGCGGAACGTCAAACGACTCGCGGTGGACCGAGACGCCGTCCTCCACCACCTCCCACTCGCCGTCGAACTCGTCGGCCCAAGTGAAGCCGAAGCGGTTCTCGAGCGTGAGGTCGTCGCGCACGACGAGGTTCCTGTGGACATGGCCGACCTCGACGAGCTTGGCGCTGACGTTGCGGAATGGGTCGACGACGCCATTGCAGTTGAACGGCCCGTCGTTGGGCTGCTCGTCCCAGTCGCCGCCGTAGCCGAGGAACCGCTCGCGCGCGCCAGTCTTCGGATCGACCCTGTCGGTGTACTTCCACACCGCCTGGTCCACCCAGTCCCAGATGCAGCCGCCGGTCAGGGAGTCGTACTTGTAGAAGACGTCCCAGTACTCCTGGAAGTTGCCGATCGCGTTGCCCATCGCGTGCGCGTACTCGCACATCCAGAACGGCTTGCCGGCGCTCTGCCTGGTCTCCGCCCTGTCGTACTTGTCGGCAAGCCCGTCGGATCCGGGCGCCTTGTCGCCGAGCTTGCCGCGCTCCTCCAGCCACTCCACGGTCGGGTACATGCGGCTGTCGACGTCCGCGTCGATGTTGCCGCGCTCCCAGTGCACCGGACGCGACGGGTCGAGCGCCTTAACCTGCGCGATCGCATTGGTGAAGCATACGCCGTGCCCGGTCTCGTTGCCCATCGACCAGAGCGTGACGGACGGGTTGTTGCGGTGGAACAGGACGTTGCGCAGGTTGCGCTCGACTATCGTGTGCATCCACTCCGGGAAGCGTCCGAGGCCGTTCTCCTTGTAGCCCGCCTCGTGCCCTTCCACGTTCGCCTCGGCGCACACGTAGATGCCGTAGCGGTCGCAGAGATCGTACCAGAGGTGGTGGTCGGGGTAGTGGCAGGTGCGCACCGTGTTGATGTTGAACTTCTTGAAGAGCGTGATGTCGGCGAGCATGTCGTCGAGCGTCAGCGTGCGGCCGTTCTCCGGGTTCGTCTCATGGCGGTTAACGCCCTTGAACTTCACCTTCTTCCCGTTCACGAGAATCGTGTTGCCAACGATCTTGACCTCCTTGAATCCGATGCGCCGCGCGCGGATGTCGCCGCCCTTCTTCACGACGAGCGTGTAGAGGTAGGGCTTCTCCGCGCTCCAGAGGTGGGGGTTTGAAAGGTTTGAGACGTTTGAGGGGTTTGAGAGGGTGGCTACGGGTTTTTTGTCGGCGTCGTAAAGGGTCGCCGACCAGTCGCCGTCAATTCCGCCGACGGAAAGCTCCGCAGATTCACATTTTCCATTTTCAATTTTACATTTTACATTCGCCACAAAGTCCCAGATGCCGCCCTTCGGCATCGACCAGAGCGTCACGTCGCGGAAGATGCCGGAGAAGCGGAACATGTCCTGGTCCTCCACGTAGCTGCCGTCGCACCAGCGGTAGACCTCGACCGCCAGCAGGTTCTCGCCCGGCTTCAGGTACTTCGTCACGTTGAACTCGCTCGGCAGCTTGGAATCCTCGGCGTATCCGACCCTCTCGCCGTTCACCCACACGTAGTACGCGGAGTAGACGCCGTCGAAGCGCAGGAATACCTCGCGCCCGGCCCAGCCCTGCGGCACGGTGAACGTACGGCGGTATGACGACACCGGATTGTAGTCGGCCTTGCCGGTCTGGCGATCCTTGATGAACGGCCATTCCATCTTGTGCGGATACCTGACGTTCACATAGCCGGGCGACCCGAAGCCGCGCATCTCCACGCAGCTCGGCACGTCGATCGTCAGCCAGTCCGCGTCGGAACAGTCGGTTCGGTAGAAGTCCTTCACGCGCAGGTCGGGATTCCCCGCCCAGGATATCTTCCAGATGCCGTTTAGCGACATCTTGTAGGGAGTCTCCGGCTCTATCGCATCGGTGAACGCCGCAGCCTCGGATGCAAGCGGCATCGAGTACGTGCGCGCGGGTTCGCGGTTTATGGAATTGACCGAGAGATTCTCCCAGTCGTTCGGCTGCGCGCCGCAAAGCGACGCGACGATTGCGGATCCAAGGACGATTCTTGCTTTCATGGAATGTCGCCTTATTTCTTCAGGCTCGCCTGCACGGCCATTTCCAGCACATAGGTCGCGCCCGGCGCGAGCGTGCGCCCGCCGGGCCAGTCGCTCACCGGCTCGACGCACACGAACTTGCGCCAGTCGCCCGGATCGTGGTCGCAGACGCCCTCCTCGCCGGAGTTCCACACGACGGCCCTGTCGTTGCCGCGCGACGCGATCGCGACCGCGCGCCCGATCCCCTCGTCGAGAATCGCGTACTCGTGGCGCGGCGCGGCGCCGGCCTTGAAGATGTGGTCGGGCGCGAACGTCAGGCGGAGGTCGCCCGCCTGCGTCCCCTCGCGCAGCTCCGGCGTGGTGCCGTCGACGAACGGCGCGCCGTCGAGGCCGCGCACCACGGTCTGGTCGCGGTCGCGCAGGCGGAAGTACGGGTGGAAGCCGCAGCTGAAGTCGAACGGGGCGTCGCCCGTGTTCACCGTCTTCATGGAGACGTTGAGCTTCATCGACACGGTCACAGTCACCTCCATGTCGAAGTCGTGCGGCCAGATGGCGCGCGTCTCGGCGTCGGAGCGGATGCCGAGCCTCACCTCCGTCTTCTCCTCGGTGTACTCGGTGCCGCGCACCTCGAACACCAGCTTGCTCGCGAAGCCGTGCTGCGGCAGGTCCTTGGAGAACCTGTTGCCGAACTGCGGCCAGCAGACGGGGATGCCGCCGTGGAACTTGTCGCCGCGGTTGTAGCTGCGCTTCGCCGGGCGGAAGACGACCTCCCCCAGGCCGGTGGGCCGGTAGGAGAGCACGTTGGCACCCAGGAGCGCGACCTCCGCCGCGCCGTACTTGTTCGCGATGACCACCTCGGGATATCCGGCGAAACCCTGCCGGAACACGATCCGGCCCGGGGCCCCGAACCGCATGTTGAGCTCGTCTATTCCCATTCCTCTCCTTTCACAGTCCGTTTTACAGCCCGCCGAAAGCGCCAGCGCCACAAGCGCCGCCGCGCGAAAGACAGATATCGCCCTTGTCGTCATGGCCTGCCCAAGTTGAACTCGCACAGGACCGTTGTTCCCGTGGGGACCTTCGACTGTATGCTGAATGCGTCCGCCACCCGCTTCGAGTTCGCCAGCCCCATCCCCGCGCCAAAGCCCATCGAGCGTATCCAGTCGTTCGCCGTGGACGTGCCGTCCTGGCACGCCCAGTCGACGTCGCGGATGCCCGGCCCCCTGTCCTTCGCGATCACCGTCGCCTTCTCCGTGTCAAGCACGAACGTTATCGTGCCGCCGAGGGAGTGTATGCAGATGTTTATCTCGAGCTCGTAGGCCGCCACCGCGACGCGGCGCACCACCTTGGGGTCGAGCCCGGCGTCCTTCATCATCCTCTTTATCTCGTTGGCCGCCTTGCCGGCGTTCGAGAGGTCGTTGCGCACCACCACGAACTGCCGCATGGAGTAGTAGGGCCTCACGGCCTCGCCGGACTGCTTGCGCCCCTCCCCCTCGGCCTGGCGGTCGCGCGGCGAGTCCACCTTGCCCTCGAGCCGCGCAAGCTCGCGCGTCAGCTCCTTCATGAGCACCCGCGTCACGTCGCGCTGCGACACGATGCCCACGAGGTCGCGGTCCTTGTTCAGCACGGGGAACCGTCCGAAAGTGTAGTTCTGGAAGAACTTGATCGCGAACGCGAGCGGCATGTCCTCCTCGAGCACGACGAGGTTCGTGGCCATGTGCTTCTGGCATGGCTCCGATATCCAGCCGCCCTCGAGGGCCTTTATGATGTCGTTCACCGAGACAATGCCGAAAAGACGCTTGTCCTCCACCACCGGCACGCCGGATATGTGGTTGCGCTTCATCAGGTTCTGCGCGAAGCGCATCGAATCCGTCCGCACGACCGAGATGATGTCGTGGTCGCGCATGACGTCCTTGACCCGGAGCCTCTGCAGGAGCTCCATGATCACCAGCGGCGAGTCCTCCGCGCCGGGGATCGCCCCCCCGGCCGACTGCGCGCGGGGGGCGCGGCCGTCGTGCTCGGCCATGATCTGGTCGTCGCTGCGGCTGTCGCCGCCGCTCAGTATCTTCGGCTCGTAGTCCATCGCCAAGCCCGGACCCCGTCAGGCGCCCGCCGCCTCCTTCGACAGGAAGTCGTGGATGCGGACGCACGACTCGTACTTTGAAAGCGGCGACGACACCAGCGGTATGCCAAGCGTGTCCGCCACCTGGCACATCGTCTGCGGCAACGGCTTCGCGTTGTGCACGACGACCGCCATGGCGCCGACGATGTTGGCGGTGCGTATCGCCTGGTCGCTCGCAAGCGACGTAAGGAGAAGTATGTCCTCCGAGTCGTTCAGAAGCACGTCGCTCATGAGGTCGTTGGCCACGACGGCCCCGACCTCCCTGGATGAGTCGCCGCCGGCAACGAGCGTGCCGTCGAGAGTCTTAACGATGTCCGCGATTTTCATGCGGGATATTATACCACAAATCGCCCGACTTCGCGCGCGCCATGCGGCTACTGCACCTTTATCTTCACCTTCTGCGAAATGACGTTCCCGGCGTAGTCCTTGACCTTCACCTTGACGGTGTAGGTGCCGGCCTTCTTGGCCTTGCCGGTTATCACGCCCGTCGTCTTGTCGATGGAGAGGCCCGCGGGAAGGCCCTTCGCCGTGACCGTCGGATACGACGCGGACTTTATGCCGAGCTTCAGCGTGAACGACTTCTTCACCTTGGCCTTTGCCGCCGTCTTCGCAAGCTTCTTGGTCTTTGCCGTGAACTTGAGGGCCTTCTTGTCGTCGGCCAGCGTGATGAACTTCGCGTAGACCGTGGTCTTCTTCGCCGGCATCGCGATCTTCACCGCGGGCTTGCGGTTGTCGTAGCCCTTCGGATTCAACGCCACCGTGCACGCCTTGTCCGAATACCACCCGGAGAACACGTAGCCGTTCTTGGCCTTTGCCTTGAGCGTGACTTTCGTCCCCGGCTCGTATTCGCCCCCTCCGCTCACTGTGCCGTACTTCGAGCCATTTGCCTTGGCCGTCAGTTTGTGGGATGCGGGAGCCTCTTCGTCAAGATAGCGGATCTCCAGCCCGGAGTTGGAGCCCTTGAAGACGAGTTCGCCGCATTCGATGCGCGGCATGACGACCAGCTTCAGGTTTTTGCATTTGCCGAACGCGTAGTCGTCGAGCTGTTTGAGCGAAGCCGGCAGCCTGACGCTCTTCAAGGCGGGGCAGTCATAGAACGCCCCGGCGCCTATGCTTTCGACGCCTTCGGAAATAGTCACCGTTGACAGGGCCTTGCACTCGGCGAAGGCATTCTTCCCGACGACCGAGACCCCGCCGTGTATGGTGACTCTCTCAAGGCTCCTGCACCCGAGCGCCGCCCACCATCCTATGGCTTTCACGTCTGGCGGAATCGTCAGGCTCGTTATGTTGCCAGGCACTGCCATCAGGGTATTGTCGGCCTTTCTGACCAGGTTGCCGTCGAGCGTCCCGTAAAAGGCGTTTCCCTCGTCGACGACGATCTCCTCGAGCGAATCGCAGGCCATGAACGCGCCATAGCCGATTTTTTCAACCGATGCCGGAATCGCCACGCGCTTCAGTGCCCAACAGTTTCCGAATGCCTGGGCCCCGATGTTCGTAACACCCTCCGAGATCAAGACATCCACCATGCTTACCCCCTGGAACTTCGAGTCGGGGATGTTGACCACGCTGTCGGACAGCTCTATGACCATTCCCGGAACATCGGGGGTGAACGCCCACGGGAAATCGTCGACGCCGGCCTGAGGCAGCTTGATGCGGGCTAATGCGCCGCAGTCACAGAACGCGGCGTCGCCGATCGTTTCCACGCTGTCAGGAATCGCAATCTCCTCCAGCGACGTGCAGCCGAAGAAGGCCTCATGCCCGATGCTGACGACGCTCTCCGGGATGACTGCGCCAGTCAATTCCGCGCACCCGGTGAACGCGTAGTCGTCGATGCGCGTGACAGGGCAGCCGCCAAGGGTTTCCGGAATCTCTATGACGCCTTTTGTCGTCGCGGGAATCGCCGGCGTGAGGCTGTCGCCAGGCCCGCAGATCTCGGCCTGGCCTCCCGACACCGAATACATCCACTCCACGCCTGCCCCGTCCGTCCACGTGTCGGCGAAGAGCGACAAGGCGGCAGCGGCGGCAACCGAACATGCGATATGACGCACCCTGCGGGGCAGAGGCGCGCGACTTTGCGCCGTCTCCGACGAGACGTGCCTTCCGAGAAACCAGGTAAGCGGATTTCCGGCGAGTGTTTTTGCGGTTTTCATGGGCTGCTCCTTTCCTTTTTAAGGGTGCGGTTGGCGTTTACAAGGCATATTATACCTTTTTTCCAAGCCCATGTCAATGCATCCGCGACATGCTGTCGGGTACGGTTTTCCATTTTCATCAAAACCGTGCCTGGCGACATTTCGTTTTTTGCAACGTCAAAAACAGGACATCACATTTCTCGCCGACAAAACATCACGATTTCGGTATAATCTACGGCATGGAAAGTGGAATCCGAACGAATCCGGATATTACGGCAGTGACTCATCACCTTTCCGGCCTCGCGCGCATGCGGGCGCGCTTCGCTATCTCTTCCCACTCGTCGTCGCTGTTCCAGAACAGCTCTGCCTGACAGTATGTGGCGAACGAATACGGCGGGTTGTATTCGGCAACCGCGTTGAACTCCCTGGGCTGATGCTTCCCAGCACGGATATGCCGCACGAGATCATGCGCCCGCTTGCCGTTCAATATCCAATCCTCGTCAAACGACGCTTGGCGCGGCATCGTCACGTCGCGGTCGCGCGCCAAAAGTCTTTTCCCCGCGCAGCCGAGCATGAACGGACCCGCCGGCGGCACGTAATTCTTCCAGTCCATCCGCAGCTGGGCCTTCCATGCGAGACCGACAGACGGATTAAGCGCCAGGATCCTGTCGCAGAACGCCTCGTCCGGCGGCATCACCTTCCCGTCCGTCTCCCAGAACGGGAAGCCGCCGCAGTTCTCCCAAAGGATTTCAAGCGACGGATCTACTTTGGCGATGGCTTCATCCGCCCTTTCGCGCTTCATGGAATTGGAGTGCAGCCCGAACACAATGTCAATCCCCGGCGCTTCGGCGCGTATCCGGGCGGCAACGGCATTGACAAGTTCCGTCACCGCTTCTGGAATGGAACGCCCGCCGATTTCGCGGTTGCTGGTTTCGGTAAAGCTCTGGAAATAGATGCCGTCCCCGCCCATCGGCTTCCACTTCCGCCGCCATTCGGCGACGATGTCGTCCGCAAGTTTCCCGAAGTCGAGGCCATTCCCTTCCTTGCCGCTCAACGTCCATCCCCAGGAGAAGCCCCAATAGACCTTCACGCCCCAGCTGTGCGCGCAGGCGACCACATCACGGGCGTTCACGACAAGCTGGTCGTTCCAGAGAATCGCCCGGTTGAACCGCGCCCGCGCCATCTCGCGGAACGTCGCCCTGTAGTCATCCACCACATGTCCCCATGAAAAGATGCTGCGCACCGGCGTCTGCGGCTGACGGCGACATTCGTACGCCGGAATCTTCTCCGCACGGAAGAACATTCCCGCATAGCGTCCGTGCTGCGACGATATCTTCTCGCCAGAAGGCTGCACGGGCACCCCCTCCAATGTCGGAGCCACGACATCAAGGAAGTCGAACGTCGCCCACAGGACGGCCTCCGGCGTGTCGCCGGCCAACAGCACGACGTTCCGCCCATTCTCGTTGAACGTGCGGATCAGATACCCACCCGTCGGTAGGGTCACGCGTCCCGCGTGACCGCCATGTTGACCGTCTTCCAAAAACCGTTTCAACGTCGCATTCTCCGACGGCACCCCGACGACGATCATGTCCCGCTTGCCCTTCACCGGCTCGTCGCCGTCCTTTTCGAGCGGCAGCACCAGCGCCGTGGAGAGATACCCTTCGCGGAGGAAGTACGGTCCCAGCCGCTCCGTCAGCGTCTCCAGCGCCCGCCCCTGCGGACCTTCCGCCGAGGAATAGACCACTTTCCACGTGCCGCCGCGCATCTCGCTCGCATTCACGCCGTCGAAGACCGCCGCCGCTTCGTTGACCTGCGCGTCATCCGCAGTCGCAGCATACAATGAAACCGCCGCCGCAAGCGACGCAAAGACCGAAAAAGCCAAAGGGGACATCTTCATTTCTCCTCGTAATACGGATTCAGGCTCACCGCGTTCACGCCAAGCGTCTCGCCCGGCTTGGCGCTTGCGTCCGATTCATTTTCGGCACGTATTTTATCAATTCCGCGCCCACATTTCAATATTCCATGGGGCAAAATCTCGCAACAGAAACGTCACGATTCTGAGAGCGAAAGCGTAATCGCCACCCTTGTAGCGTCTTTACATGACATCTAGAGCGAGTCGTCTAGAATATGATATAATTCCGACCATGCGATATTCAAGGAGGATGCAATGTTGAAGCGACTGAACAGACGAGACTTTCTGGCAGATGCGTTCGGGGCGGCGGCAATTGGCGCGGTCGGCGGATGCGTAACCTGCGGCGACGCGGTCGGATGCGCGTATCCTGGATGGAATCCAGGCGAGCTCGACATACACTTCATCCACACCGGTACCTCCGAGAACACGTTCATGATCTTCCCTGACGGCACCACGATGCTGCTCGACTGCGGACACGTCAAGCGCCGCGCACCGGGCTACGCCGACGCCATTCCGCCCGCACCAAGCGGCAAACGCCGCGCCGGTGAATGGGTACGCCGCTACATCGAACGGCTCATCCCACAACGCGAAATCGACTATCTCATGGTCTCGCACTGGCATTCGGACCACATCGCCGGCATCTCGGACGTCGCCGAATCGTTCCGCTTCCTGAATTACTACGACCACCAGTACCCCAACGTGGGCCAGTACCGCAGGGATGTCGATGCGGATGATTTTGACAGTTTCCAGAAATGGCTCGAATCCGCGTTGCGGACCGGCATGAAGCGCGAACCGTTCAAGGTCGGCGCACGGAACCAGCTCCACCTTCTGCACGACCCGGCAAACTACTACAAAAACGTGTTTTCAATACGCAACCTCGCGGCAAACGGGGTGATGTGGGACGGCAAGAACGGCCTGGTC
>JAFRBA010000255.1 GCA_017405115.1 Kiritimatiellia bacterium | reverse complement strand
GGGGGGGGGGGGGGGGGGGTGGTTTGTGCGGGGGGCGGGCTTCGGCCCGCCCGCCTTTTTGACTGGTTGTCAGCGGAGTTGTTCGGATGGTTATTGGGTGAGAGGTGGGAGGATTGATGAAGCGGGAGGTCGGCGCGGCGTGGGAGGGATGAGGATGTCCGTCCTTGTCACGGCAGATGTGAGGAGTCGCGGGCTTTCTGGGACGACTGGGACAGCTGGGACAGACAGGACGCAACGCGGCGGTTGTCAAGGTGCAGGTCAGGAAGAACCTCGCCCTCATGCGTGTACAGTAAAGAACATGTACGCGGCGCTGGCGGCCTTGCAGAAATGACGGCTCATAAAACCGTGCAATTCCGAAATTGAAAAGTTAAAGACGAGAGGGCGTCCAGTATGGTATAATATGTGCCAAGCTGATGGAGCAGACTGTCATATCGAGGCTGGCTAAGGCCATAGACTATCCGGACGAGGTGCCGGACGGCGCGCGGTCCTTTGTATTCCGCGTGGACGGCGAGGAGATCCTCGCGTCCAGCGGGGAGGGTTCCGTGCGGCTTGTGCACGATCTTGGCGCGAAGGACTCCGACCTGCCTGCGCTTGCGGACTACGCCGTGGGGCGGATGCTGCGCGAGGAGGCGGTGCTTGCCGCGCCTCCGTCAGAAGGGAGCCCGTTTCTCTGGCAGGAGGCGCCTGGCTCGGCGGGCGCGCAGGCGCTTCGTCGGTTCTTCGAGTCTTTCATGGATTCGTGCGACTGGTGGAGGGCGCGCGTGACCGACCTGGGCTCCGAGAGCGAGCCCGCCATAAATGAAATCGTAATCAGACCGTAGACGTGAAGATGTCAAAGAGCCATAGAGTGTTTGCAGGGGCCGGGCGGGCGATGGGAGTCGCCGCGCTCCTGGTCGGCTGGTGCCTCGGCGGCGTCTCCTACGCCGGTGCGGAGGCCGCGCAGTCCATTCCGTGGAAGACCCCGTCGTACACGCTCGTGGCGCGGAACATGGACCTGCGCACGGCGCTCAACACCTTCGCGGTCGCGGAGGGCCTTTCGATAGTGATATCCGATTCCGTGGCGGGCGAGTTCTCCGGGGACTTCCGCGACGTCCCGGCGGGCGAGTTCCTCGACAAGCTCGCCACCGTGCACAACTTCACGTGGTACTATGACGGCGCGGCGCTCTACCTCTACTCGGCCGGCGAGATCCAGACTCTGCTGATCGACCTGCAGTACATGAAGGCGGGCGAGGTGAGGAAGATGCTCGAAGAGCTCGGCGTGGAGGACCGGCGCTTCCCGATACGAACCACGTCGAACGACGAGCTGATCATGGTGTCGGGTCCGCCGCGCTACGTGGCCATCGTGGCCGAGACGATCGCGAAGGCCGACAAGCTCCGCGAGCTCAGGACCTTCAACGAGGTCGAGGTCCGGATGTTCCCGCTCAAGAACACGTGGGCGGACACCGTGAGCTTCCACGTCACGAGCCCCGAGTCGACCGTGTCAATAAAGGGCGTCGCGCAGCTTCTCGACGAGATGATGAACAGCGCGACGGGCGGGCGCGTGGTGGACTCCGCCGTCGGCGCGGGCCCCTCCACCAACCAGTCGCCGGCGCAGGCGGCGGTCGAGGCGGCCTTCCGTCCCGTCATACGCGCGGAGAACCGCCTCAACGCCGTGATCGTCAGGGACGTCAAGTCCAGGCTGCCGATGTACGAAGGCCTGATAAGGCAGCTGGACGTGCCGCAGAAGCTCGTCGAGATCGCGGTGACGGTCGTCGAGCTCTCGAAGAAGGACGCGCTCGACTGGCAGCTGTCGCTTTCGTACGGCGGCAGCCGCGGCCACAACACCGGCGCCATCGGGCAGAACGCGGCGAACGTCGTCCTTCCCGAGGACCTCGCCGGGATGGGCCTCGCGGGCGCGCTCACGCGCATCCGCTCGAGCTACAGCCTCTATGCGTCCCTGACGGCGCTGAAGGAGAAGGGGAAGGCGCGGAGCATCTCGCGCACGACGCTCCTCACGGTCAACAACCTTGCGGCGAGGATGTCCGACTCGCAGAGCTACCACGCGCGCGTCGTGGGGACCGAAGTCGCCTCGCTGGAGGAGGTCTCGGCCGGGACTGAGCTGATAGTCAAGCCGCGCATAGTGCCGTCGGGTCAGACGAACGTGCCCAACCAGGTCTGGCTGTCGCTGGAGCTCGACGACGGCGGCTTCGAGACGGTCACCGTGGACTCCATGCCGATGACCCGCTCGTCGACGTTGCAGACGCAGACCGCGGTGTTCGAGAACGAGTCGATCATGCTCGCCGGCTATCTGCGCGACATAGACGAATCCGCGGGGTGGGGCATCCCGTTCTTGCGCGACATTCCCTGGATCGGCTGGCTGTTTGGCGGGGTTACCACGAGCAAGGAGACGGTGCAGAGGCTCTTCATCCTGACTCCGCAGATATTGGATCTCGACACAGAGGCGCTGGCGCGCCTGCAGGGGACGCACCTGCGCGACGTGTCCGAGGCCGAGCATCTGGAGGACGACGCCGAGGAGAGCGACCGCCTGCGCCGTCAGCGCAAGCTTGAGCGCGACGCGACGCAGGAGCGCCGCCGCGAACGCGACGAGGCCATATACCAACGCCGCAAGGCCGAGCTCGAGCATGCGTCCGAGATGCGCAAGGTCGACCAGGCCCGCGAGGCCGACGCGCTGGACCGTGACAAGCGCGGCTGGAAGCTGCTGGTGGAGGGCGCCCGCACGCGCCTCGAGGAGGAGCGTGCGAAGCGCGAAACCGCGGAGGAAATGCTCAAGAGGGTTCCGGAGGACTAGGTGGGATGTCCGGGACGGCTAGAATAGACGGCGGCTTCGCGGAGGTCGAGGCAGGCTCCTGGCTGATGGGGCCCGCGCAGCCCGCCGCGCACTTCGGCGAGGCGGCCCGCCGCCGTCGCCGCGGATGGCGGCTTCCGGACAGGGCCGCGCTCAGCCTTGTCGAGACAACGGGCACCGCCAGGTGCTCCGCCGCCGACAGGCCGTTCCTGACGCTTCTGCCGTGTGCCGCGCCTATCTCCGCGGTTTCCGGCAAGATCCTCGTCGCGCCGGCCGGGGCCCGCGCCGGCGCCTCCCTGCTGAAGGCGGTCCCGATGAGCAGGCACGGGGCGCTGTGCATCACCGAGTTCAAGTCCGGCTGGGTCGTGTTCGCGACCCGCAGCCGCACGGCGCGCATGGTGGTGGAGGACGGCGGAACCCTCTCCGTGCGCCCCGACGCGGTGGTGGCGTGGACCGGGCCGTCGCCGACGGGCTTCTGCCCGAGGCTGCGCCTGATGGACATCGTCCTGCCGCGCGGCCCGCGCGACCTGCTGTTCCACTTCCACGGCCCGTCGGTAGTGTGGGTCGAGGGGTCGTCGGCCGAGCGCCCGCTCTCGCGTTCCGCCGGAAGGAGGGCCGTCTGATGGCGTTCGACGCCGTGCAGATGCTGCGCCAGACGTATGCGCACGGGGCGGACGCCGCGCGCATGATGGAGATTGCGGCCGGGAAGGACGCTGCCGATGCCGTGCAGCCGGAGACCGGCAAGGTCAACGGCATGTCCTTCGCAGTCGAGGTCGACCCCATGGCCGAGCTGATGGACTCGATGGAGGAGCTTTCGCTGCAGTTCGAGGAAAAGGCGCAGAAGAAGGTGTCCCAGCGGCGCATGGGCGAGATGCAGGGGCCCCGCATGAACTACCTCAAGGCGGTCGAGGTCTGGCAGTCGACTTTTCCGGACATGCCGGGCCCGGAGTTCCTTGCGCGGCTGCTGCGCAACGCCCGCCAGGCGATCGAGCAGGGCCGCGGGACGGACGTCCAGGAATTCCTGAAGGAGCTCGCGCGCGGCTCTACTGATCCGTCGCACCAGTACGCGATGCTCGACATCCTCATGAAGGGCTGCGGCGAGTCGGAGAAGGCCCTCTTCTCGCTGCTGCAAGACGCGCAGGCCCAGCTTGAGCGGACGCATGGGCCCGAGATACGCGCAGGCCTCAACATCGCGCAGGAGATAAACTCGCGGGCTACCTCCGGCGAGGAGATGCAGGCCATGCGCGACATGTACCGCGGCGAGGTCATGGGCTTCACGTCGCCGCAGGCATGCTTCCGCGCGCTGCTCGCGTCTGGGGGCGCGGCGGGCCTGAAGAGCGCCATAGAGTTCCTCATCGCCGGCTGCGGGGCCGACATGGCGAGCGTGCGGCCTTCGATGGACCCGGCGGTGCTCGGGCGCATCCTGACCGACCTGCAGTGCGTCGACGTGCTCCAGACGGTGCTCGACGACCTCACGGCGCTTGCCGCCCGCATGACGGCCCAGTTCGGGGAGTCGTGCCAGCTCGGCGGGGTGCAGCTCGCCGACCGCGTGCTGGACATGACGGAGCAGTCGTTCGTCCCGCCTGCCGTGATCGCCGCGCTCATATCCGACTGCGGGATAGCGCGGCTCCTGGCGCAGATGGACTTCTCCCGCGAGCTCATCCGGCTCTTCCGCCGGCTTTCGCCGAGGCTGTTCGCCCGCGAGTCGGCCCGGCAGCAGCTCGTGGATTCCGCGCAGGAGCATCTCGACGGGCTCGTGATGCGCGAGGTGGAGGAGGAAGACGAGGACAGGGAGGAGACCGCATGACGCCCGCATGGATAGAGGCCCCCGTCCGGGAGTTCGGCCGTTCCGCGGGCCTGCGCGACTTCTCGCTCAACGAGAACGGCGTCGCGGCCGTCAAGTTCGAGAACGGCGTGTCGCTGCGCTTCGAGTACGCCGGGGACGCGCTTGCGGTGGTCGCCACCGTGCCTGCCGCCGGCGACGCCGAGACCCTGAGGTGCGTGCTTGCGGCGGCGCATCCCGACTCGCGCAGCGCGTTCCGGCTGCGTAGCGGCTGGCGCGCGAAGACCGGCCGCGCGGTGTTCGCGGTGCGCCTTGCGGCCAGGGAGGTTACGACGCCGGCGATCAGCGCGGCGTTCTCGCAGCTGTGGCGGGCGGTCACGGAGATCGGAGGCGGCAGATGAACATTGGCATCTCGCGCACAACGCAGCCGATAAGCTTCGACACGGGCATAGGCAGGGCCGACTACGCCGAGGTCATGGCCGACCCCGCCGCCGGCACGGCGCAGAAGCCCCTCATGCCCGGCTCGACGACGGTGACGCAGGCCATAGACGAGCTGTTCCCCTCGGACCGCAGCGTGGGCGACGACGTGGCGCGGGCGCTTGTCGCGGACAGCCCGACGCTGCTGCGCACGACGTCCGGCTTCGGGCAGGCCGCGCGCGACACTCTGGACGCGCTCCGCGGTCGGCATACCGAGGCCGCCGACGCCGCGGCGCACGAGATAGCGTCCCTGCTGGCGGACGCCGACCTCTTCGAACACTACCGCATGGCGCTTTTGGAGACGTGATGGGAAGCAGACTCGCCAACTTGTCCAACGCCATAAGCCGGTTCGGCGACCTCGTGCTCGCCGTCCTGGTCGTCTTCATAATCGGCCTGCTGATCGTTCCGCTGCCGACGCCGGTAGTCGACCTGCTCATCTCCGTCAACCTGACGATCTCGACGGTGATGCTGATGCTTTCGCTCTACCTGCCGCGTGCGCTGGCGTTCTCGACGTTCCCGTCGATGCTCCTGTTCACCACGCTCTACCGCCTCGCGCTGAACGTCACCACGACGCGGCTCATCCTGCTCAAGGCCGACGCGGGCGAGATCATCTACACGTTCGGCAACTTCGTGGTGGGCGGCAACTTCGTGGTGGGCGCGGTGATATTCCTCGTCATAACGATCGTGCAGTTCGTCGTCATAGCCAAGGGCGCGGAGCGCGTCTCCGAGGTGGCGGCGCGCTTCACTCTCGACGCCATGCCCGGCAAGCAGATGTCGATCGACGCGGACATGCGCGCGGGCGCCATCGACCAGGAGACCGCGCGCGCCCGCCGCAACGAGCTCGCCAAGGAGTCCCAGCTGTACGGCGCGATGGACGGCGCGATGAAGTTCGTCAAGGGCGACGCAATCGCCGGCCTCATAATGACCGCGATCAACATAGTCGGCGGCATCTGCATCGGCGCGTTCATGAAGGGCTGGGACGTCTCCAAGGCGGTCAGCACCTACTCGATCCTGACGATAGGCGACGGGCTCGTCTCGCAGATCCCCGCGCTCCTCGTCTCGATCACCGCCGGCGTCATCGTCACGCGCGTGGGGGACGTCGACAACAAGCCCCTCGGGCAGGACATCGTCGACCAGTTCTTCGCCCAGCCCAAGGCGATATTGCTGGGCGCGCTCATGCTCGTGGCCATCGGCCTCATCCCGGGCTTCCCGAAGATCCAGATATTCGGCCTCGCGGCCCTCGTCGCGGCCGTCGGCTACAGCCTGATGCTCAAGGCGAAGATAACCGCCGCCCGCCGGGCGAAGGCCGAGGACCCCCTGGCCGCCGCCGCGCCGTCGGAGGGCGCGCAGCCGAAGCCGAAGAAGAAGGACGGCGATGACTTCTCGATGGTCACGCCGCTCACCGTGGACATCGACGCCGACATCCGCGGCGCGCTTTCCTACGACGAGCTCAACGGGCAGATCATGTCCGTGCGCCGCGCGCTCTACCACGACCTCGGCGTGCCGTTCCCCGGCATCAACCTGAGCCTCGACCCGGCCCTCAAGGGCGGGCGCTACCGCATCCTGGTGAACGAGGTGCCAGTCTCCGAGGGCGTCCTGCTGAAGGGCCATGTCTTCGCCCTCGAGGACCCCGAGAACCTCTCCGCCACCGGCGTGTCCTTCGAGAGCGGCAAGCCGTTCCTCTCCGGGCACGAGACGTGCTGGGTGAAGGCCGAGGACAAGCCCCGGCTCGACGAGAGCGGTATCCGCTCGCTGGACATCGGCGGGGTGCTCTCTTACCACCTCTCGAGCGTGCTGCGGCGCTACGCCAACGAATTCCTCTCCCTCCAGGAGACCCGTCTGCTGTTCGACCACATGGAGAAGGAGGCGCCGGAGCTTGTGCGCGAGGTCCAGCGCGTGCTGCCGCTCCAGAAGATAACGGACGTCCTGCAGCGCCTCGTCCAGGAGGGCATCTGCATACGCGACCTGAAGCGCATAACGCAGACGCTCATCGAGTGGGGGCAGAAGGAGAAGGACACCGTGCTGCTCGTGGAATACGTCCGCTCCGCCCTGTCCCGCTACATCTCCTACAAGTACTCCGGCGGGCAGAACATCGTCGCCGCGTACCTCCTCGACCCCGCGCTCGAGGAGAAGATACGCAAGGCCGTCCGCCAGACGTCCAGCGGGAGCTACCTGGCGATGGACCCCGCGACCGTCCGGTCCATCCTGGCCGTCGTGAAGCGCTCCGTCGGCGACCTCGAGCGCATTCCACAGAAGCCCGTCGTGATCGTCTCGGTGGACATCCGGAGGTTCTTCCGCAAGATGATCGAGAAGGACTACTACGAGCTACCGGTGCTCTCGTTCCAGGAGCTGAGCGCCGAGATCAACATCCAGCCGCTCGGGAGGCTTAAGCTGTGAATCTGATGCTGAAGATCGTGCAGGGACCGAACGCGGGCGCGGAGATCGCGCTCGTCGACGGACTGTGCGTCACGCTTGGCAGGAATGACTCGTGCGACATCGTGCTTGCGGACTCCCTTCTGCCCGCCGAGCCCGTTCAGCTCGAGACGCAGTCCGACGGCGTTGCAATGACGGCGCCGGAAGGCGGCCGCGTGCATCTGACGCCGTACCACGTCGTCACGATCGGGGCGACGTCGTTCGCCATCGGCCCCGCCGACGCGCCGTGGGAGCCGCTCGTATGGCCCGAGCCCGAGAAGACCCCGTCTGCGGAGGCGTCGGGAGAGTCCGAGGCCCCGCCACCTCCTGCGTCCGAGCCCGAGACGCCCCCCGCCGAGGAGCCCGGAGGGAAGCGCCGCCGCCCGGGTTGCCTGGTCGCCGCACTCGTGGTGCTGGCGCTGCTGCTGCTTTTGGCGTGGCTGCTCTTACTGTTCGTCCGACGCGGCGGCGAGTCGGTGCAGACCTGCGGGTGGGCTGAGAGGCTGAAGGCGCTTTGCGCCCCTGCGCCTGCCGCCGAGGCGCCGCCGGCCGCGCCGAAGGAGACGGTCGAGTCCCTAGCCAGGCGATATGCGCTCGTCGAGACGAACGTCAAAGGCCGCGTCGTCCTTTCCGGAAACTTCAGGACGCGGGCCGAGCGGCTGGCCGCCGCCGGGGAGATATACGCCCTCAAGCCCGGCGCAGACCTCGACCTTTCGGACGACGAGTCCTTCCGCTCCGCCGCGGAGGACCTCGTATTCACCCTCACCGAGGGGTCTTTGAAGGTGGTCGCCGCCACGAACCGCGTCCTGGCGCTGTCAGGGACGTCGCCGAGCGCCGTCGTGCTGAAGAAGACGCTCCGCGCCGTGTCCGCCGACCTGCCGCGGCTCGAGAACGTTGACTGCTCGGCCGTGCGCCTTGGCGACTGCGGGTCTGCGAGACGCGAGGAGGATGCGAAAGTCGACGTGGGCGCCGTCGCCGCAGACTGGGTGAAGGCCCGCGAGCCGCGGCCGGCAGCGGCCGTGCGCAAGACAGGCTCGTTCGCCCCGCCTCTCTGCGGGATACTGACGACTCCGTATCCGTGCCTTGTGCTGCGCAACGGGGCGCGCGTGCTGGAAGGCGCGACGTTCGCCGGCAGCACGATCGTGAAGATCGAAGCCGATTCGGTCGTCGTGACCAACGCGACGGGGAGGTTCACATGGAAGCCGTGAGCGAACAGAGAATGCTCCTGGAGATCGAGAAGGAGCTGGCGGGGCCCGCCGCCGGGGAATGGCTCGCGCGCTACGATGCCGTGCTGGTCCGCCTGGGCCGGCGGCTCGAGGCGGCGATGAGAGAGGGGCTGTCGCCAGACGAGTACCCGAAGGCCGAGTCGCTGATGGAGGCCAACACCCTCGCGAGGAAGATTTTGCGATTGACCGCCCGAGTGGACGGGAAAGCGCGGAAAGCGTAGCCGGAAGGCGACGTTCAACAACAAAAAAAGAAGGAAAGGAAGACAAAATGGCATACACTCCGCCACTGGCTCCAGTTGAGAACACGATCAACAGCCCGGAGCAATACGGACTAAACTCGCACTTCACCCGCACGGACAACATTGAAGGCGGGAACTTCATCCACACGGATTCGGTTTACAACGCGCTCTTCAATGCCGCTTCGGCGATGGAGCGCCGGCTGAAGGAGTCCCTGGAGAACTACCAGCAGCACCCGGACGTGCAGGCGAACCTCCAGCAGCTGCAGTACGACCTGCAGCAGTGGAATCTCGCGCTGACAACGATGACTAACATCAACAAGAACATGGGCGACGCGCTCAACTCGATCGCTTCCAACTTCCGTTGACCTTCGACCTCGAGAGCGAAGAGGCGAAACTCTTGTTGAACGTCGCCTTGATGGCGACAGGGCAGAACCGCTTCCGGTCCGCCGCGAAGATTCTCGCGGCGCTGGAGCGGTTTCGCCCGGGGGAGGCGTCCGTCGCCGTGGCGAACGCCATCCTGCGCATAAGCATGCTCGACTTCCAGGGCGCCGTGGAATACATCGACCGGAACGCGCTGCCGCGCTTTCCGAATTCCGCGATGCTTCGGGCGTTCAAGGGAATGGCCCTCATCCGGATGGGCCGCGCCTCGGAGGCGCGCGTGCCGCTGGAGGAGGCCGCAGGCCAGTCCGCCGATCCGGCGGCTGCGCAACTTGCAAAGGATTTGCTCACATGACGGAGTCTATGATAGTGGAGGCGGTGCGCGCGGTCCAGGCGCAGGGCGCCGACCCGCTCGCCGCGAACGCGGCCGGAGCGGCGAACGCCGTCGCGGATCCCGCGGCCGTGGCGAGCTTCCAGTCCGCTATGGCGGCCGGGCAGGCCCCGGCGGTCGATCCCGTGCCGTTCGCTTCCGAGGTCTCGGCGGCGTGGAACGGCGCAAAGGCGAACAACCAGGGCATCCTGCACAGGATACGGGCGCTCTCTCAGCTCGAGAAGATGCACGGCCCGTCGATGGCGGAGATGGTCGAGCTGCAGTACGAGGTGATGAACCTCGCGTTCCAGCAGGAAGTCGTCGCGAAGGTCGCCGACAAGTCGTCCAACGCGATACAGACCTTGATCAAGAACCAGTAGCCGTCGCGACGGCTGCTGGCATGGAGGTGTGAAGATGAAGGTACAGCTGTTAGCTCCGGTGGCCGCGGCGATACTGCTTGTCGGCTGCGACAAGGAGTCGACGCTCCATTCCGGCCTGCCCGAGCGCCAGGCGAACCTGGTGATGGCGGCGTTGCTGGACGCGGGGATCGACTGCCACAAGACGCCCGGCGACGAGGGCACGTGGAACGTGTCCGTCGTCGAGTCGCGGTTTGCGGACGCGGTGAACCTGCTGGAGGAGAAAGGCCTGCCCCGCCGCAACTTCAACGGCGTCGCCGAGGTGTTCAAGAAGACGGGCATGATATCGTCCCCGACGGAGGAGCGCATCCGCTTCATGGACGCCCTCGCGCAGGATCTCTCGCGCACGATCTCCGGCATCGACGGGGTCGTGGACGCCCGCGTCCACGTGGTGCTGCCCGAGAACGACCCGTTCGCCCGCAACACCCTGCCGTCCTCGGCCGCGGTCGCCATCCGCTCGCGCTGGGATTCCGACGTCACCGACCTGGTGCCGTCCATAAAGGGCCTCGTGAAGAACGCGATCGAGGGCCTTGCATACGAGAAGATCATGGTGACGGTCTTCCGCGACTCGCCGCCCAAGAAATAGGGGCATTGCGCATATGACCCGGATCGAGAGGCAGTTCCTTCGCACATCCGCCTGGATGTTCATGCGGCACGGCCAGCGCCGCCGCGCGAAGTGCCTCTGCGCCGCGCTCGTCGAGGACGACCCGCGCGACGGTGTCGCGGCCGCGGCCTACGCCGAGCTCCTGCTGGAGGATGGCGAGGCGGCAGCGGCGCTCTCGGTCCTGCGAGAGGCGGACTTCCCGCCATCGCTTCTCCACGCGGAGGCCGTGCTGGAGACACGCGCCCTGCGCGACACTGGAAAGACCGGCGAAGCCGACGCGAGATGGCGCCGCCACCTCGCCTCTCAGAAGGGCGCCGGCCGGCGGTGGGTAGGTCCCGCAGGCGACGGAGCGAAATGAAGGACTCCAGCCCAGACATCGAGACCGCCCGCGCGCTGGTCTCCAATTCGACGCTCTGGCCGCATGTTCGGGCGTTCCTCTGGGACTTCGCCCCGCTGATCCACCCCTCGCATCTCGCGGACAACAGGCCCGTCGCGGCGGACGCCTCGCCCCGGCTGAAGCGGATGGCCCTCGCAGCCCTCGGGGTCGAGCCGTGCTTCCATGACTTTCCCGCAGGAGATGCAAGCCGCCTGCTGCTCCTGGACGCCGAGACTTTCGACGCCATCGCCAAGTGGCTCGGCGCCGTCTCGAACGCAGACAGGCTCCGCCGCGTAACTTCCGGCAGCGCCGTGAGAGAGCTCAAGGCCGCGATGCCGGGCGTCTACCCGGACGTCTTCGCCTACACGGCGTATTTTCGCCGGTTCAAGCCCGACGCAGAGACCGAAGGCCCCGTCTCCGCTTCTTCCGTAGTTGCCGACGGCTATCTGCAGCTTGCATCGCTCCTGGCCCCGCTCCCGGCGCAGCTTCTACTCCGACTCAGGCTGCGCCTGCCGGCCGACGCGCCCATGCCAGAGGCCGCAGATTCGGCAGGCAAGCCCCCTGCACCGCTGGAAAAGGTGCTTCTTGTACTAAAACTCAGGTTTCCGGAGGCGTACGCATTATGCTCCTCGTGAACAAGGCAAAGCTTTCGCTGGCGTCCGACCGGCGACTCGTCAGGGCATCCGACGTCGCGACCGTGCGCGGCGCGGCAGACATCATCGCGGCCGCCGAGGCAGAGGCCGCGGAAATCCGTGAGGCGGCGAAGCGCGAGGCCGAGGCCGAGCGCAAGCGCGGCTACGAGCAGGGCCTGGACGAGGGCAGGGCCGAGATAGTGGACAAGAAGCTCGAGCTGGTCGACTCGTCCGTCTTGTTCATGGAGTCCGTGGAAGGCAAGATGGCCGACATCGTCATGACTGCGCTGCGTAAGTGCGTCGCGGAGATAGGCGACGAGGCGCTGGTGGTGCAGATCGTGAAAAAGGTGATGGAGGCGGTGATCCGCACCCAGAAGAAGGTCATACTCAAGGTCGCCCCAGAGATGGTGTCCGTCGTGCGGGCGAAGCTGGGGGAGCTCACCTCACGCTATCCGACCGTGGAGACAGCGGACGTCGTCGAGGACGAGCGGCTGAAGGGGACGGCGTGCGTCCTGGAGACCGAGGCCGGCGTGGCGGACGCGTCCATAGACACGCAGCTCGCCGCAATCGAGCGTTCTATCCGCCGCCATCTGTCGAGGAGCGTCGGCTGAGATGTCCGGCTACCTAGACTACATCCCCGAGGTCCTGAAGCGCGCCGTGGAGGACGCGCAGTCCATCGACGTAAAGGGGAAGGTCATCCAGGTCGTCGGCACCATCGTCAAGGCGTCCGTCCCGGGCGTGAAGATCGGCGAGATCTGCATTCTGCGCAATCCGTGGGAGAACTACGAGGTGCAGGCCGAGGTGGTGGGCTTCACGCGCGACGCGGTCCTCCTCACGGCTCTCGGCGCGATGATCGGCATTTCCGCCGAGACCGAGGTGATCCCGACGCGGCGCGTGCAGATGGTGCCTGTCGGAAGGAACCTCCTGGGACGCGTCCTTGACGGACTCGGCCGGCCGATGGACGCCGACACGAAAGGCCCGCTGCGCCCCGACGGATACTACCCCGTCTACGCGCCGCCGCCGTCGCCGCTCGAGCGCACCGTGATTTCGAAGCCGATATCCCTCGGCGTCAGGGCGATCGACGGGCTACTGACATGCGGCGAGGGGCAGCGCATGGGCATTTTCGCGGCCGCTGGCGGCGGCAAGTCGACCCTACTCGCGCAGATCATCCGCAACACCGAGGCCGACGTCACCGTGCTGGCGCTTATCGGCGAGCGCGGACGCGAGGTGCGCGAGTTCATCGAAAAGGACCTGGGGCCGGAGGGCCTCGCCAAGTCCGTGCTTGTCATCTCCACGTCGGACCGCAACGCGATGGAGCGGTTGAAGGCCGCCTATGTCGCGACGTCGATAGCCGAGTCCTTCCGCGACAACGGAATGAAGGTGCTGCTTTTGATGGACAGCGTGACGCGCTTCGGCCGGGCCCAGCGCGAAATAGGCCTCGCCGCGGGCGAGCCGCCCACGCGGCGCGGCTTCCCGCCGAGCGTGTTCTCTGAGCTGCCGAAGCTGATGGAGCGGGCCGGCAACTCGGCAAAGGGGTCCATCACCGCGTTGTACACGGTGCTAGTGGAGGGCGACGACATGACGGAGCCGATTGCGGACGAGACGCGCTCGATCCTGGACGGCCACATCATCCTCTCCCGCAAGCTGGCGCAGATGAACCACTATCCCGCGATAGACATACTGGCCTCCCTGTCGCGCTGCCAGAGCGCGATCATCCCGCAGGACCACAAGGCCGCCGCCTCCAAGCTGCGTTCGCTCCTTGCGAAGTACGCGGAGGTGGAGCTTCTGCTGAAGATCGGCGAATACAAGAAGGGGACAGATCCGGAGACGGACGAGGCGATAGCGAAGAACGGCGTGATCAACGCCTTCCTGCGGCAGGGGCTTGACGAGCGCCCGCAGTACGACGAGACGATCGCTCGCCTGAAGGCCGCCGTTTCCTGACGGAGTTCTGAGGGGACTGTGCACGGCGCGGAGAAATTTGGTATAATACGCGCGCAAGACACATGGGGGTGATCCGGTTTCGACGGGACGTGTCGAGGTCGGGTTGCGCGTCGTGGATCCTCGTTGGCCACGTAAAAAACGAGGGAAGAAAGTAATTGCGAACAACGATTACGCTCTGGCTGCCTAAACACAGGCCGCCATGCCGAAGCGCCGATGTCTGCTGAGCGCCTAGGCATCATCTAGCAGGCCACGCTGCAGGGCTCTCCGCTCGGGCGCTGCAGGGTGCCGAACCGAACGGATGGATGGGGATAAGCCTGCCGGTTGGCATACCCCTTCCGAGATCAAAGGCCGGATACACGCGTAGATGCTCGGTCAAAGCCGTTTCGGACAGGGGTTCGACTCCCCTCACCTCCACCATCAAAAATTTCAAATGGGAGAAGTCGGGGAGAACCCCGCACTTGAAATCCCAAGTAAACAAGGGTTTTCCCCTACAGAATTTCTCGCCTCTTTGCGTCGTACTCGTCCTGTGTGACGAGGCTTTCCGCCAGAAGCGCGTCAAGGGCGGCCAGACGTTTTCTCTGCGCGGGCGTGGGCGACGGCGCGTCCTTGGCCGCCGGAGGGCGTACAGGGGCGTTCTGGCGCGTCTGGGTGCGTTCCGGCAAGGACGGGTCGGGCTGGAGCCGCGCCAGCCAGATACCAAGGGCCACCTCGTGCGCCGGACGGACGATCTGCTGCCGCCAGCCCATCGTCCCCGTGTAGGCGACGCGCCGGAACTCCCGCGCCACCATCG
Organism: Kiritimatiellia bacterium; assembly: GCA_017405115.1. The sequence goes on along the minus strand of JAFRBA010000255.1, from coordinate 14,901 downwards.
CCTTGAACTCGTCGCCGATCACGATGGGAGCCTCGAGCGTGAAGAACTTTGCCGTCTTCTTGTCGGCGAGGACTTCCGCCTCGATGCGCTCCGAAAACGCCGCCTCCGCCTCTCGCCCGATCCGCTCCGACAACACCTCGACGAGCGGCTTGCCCATGTTCTCCTTGCGCTTCGCCTCCGTGTATTTGTGCCGGTCGAACTTGCCCTCCGGCTCGGCTTTGTGCTTGAATCCCGTCGCCTCGCGCCACTCCACGCGCCCGTCGGTTGACCTGAACACGCGGTCGGCAAGCATATAGCCGTGGTAGATGCCCCCCGGCACGTAGGGGGCGGAGGTCTGCGTGATGACGTACCCCATCCCTTCAAGTGCTGCCGGAAGATGCTCCGCATCGGTCAGGAGGATGCCGTCCGCCTCCACGACGCGCCGTGTGGCGTTCTTGAGCGATTCCGCCGTCGCCTCGCCTGTCGGCCACAGGACGGCTTCACGCCCCGCGTCATCGGGGTACGCGTCGCAGTAGGACTTCCACGACCGCCCCTCGTACTTGCGCCCGTCGCGCCGAACCTGCGGGTTGGCGGTGAACATCATCCGAACCTCGATTGTCTCCGTGTCAGCCGGAACGTCCGTGACGAGGTACACGCCGTTCTGCCTGTACGGATGGCACGATTTCAGCGGCGAACCGGGTGTGAACAACTGCGGGATGGTGGGGATGAACCGGCACGGACGCTTGTTCGCCAGCGTGTACGTCGCGTCGAAGAGCCAGCGTGCGTCTTTCACGTCTAGCGAGTAGAAATACACGCGCCCGTCCCGCGCAAGGTTCATGATCTTGTTGAAGTCGAGCTGTTCCTCTTCGATGTGGTTGTCATGGCGCGAACGCATCCCTTCGTCCGAGACGCAGCGGTACGCCTGTACCGCGACGGACTTCTCCTCGCCCGGAGTGAAGAGGAGGTCGCGTTCGTACTGGTACAGTGCGAACTTCGGCATCGCCAGCAGGAAGTAACGCCCCTCGTCACGGATGATCCGCAACGAGTCGCCCGCGTACACGACGGCGTCCTTCTCCGCCCCCCGTCGCGGCGTGAACACCCGTTTCGCCTCGATCTTCACGTCCTTGCAGAACCGGAGCGCGTCGAGGGATTCCTCAAGCGAGATGATCCGCGCCGTCTGTACGAGCTTGCCGACCGTCGCCTTGCCGCCGTCGAGTCCGAGGCGGTGTTCAAAGCCGATGGCGAGGGAGAGGTCGGGGAGCTTGAGCGATCCAGCCTGCGGATTGGCGTTGAAGAGCGAGAGGGCGTTCCCCTCCATGAAACCCCAACGCCATGCCGCCGTCTCGATCACGGCGCGTCCGCCCGCGCCCCGGCTCCTACGGCCCAGCTCGGCGAGCTGCAAGTCCTCCGGCTTTCCGGCGAACACCCTGTCCACGAGCTGGTACCCGCGCATGATGCCGCCATCCGTGTACGGCTCGCGCCCGCGCACGACGATGTACGAGAACTTGTCCTTCACGGCGCGACGGATCGCCTCCGGCACGGCGGGGTCGATCAGCACGTAGGCATCCTTCTCCACGACGAGCCGCGCCAGCGTCCCCGCCAAGCCGCCACTGTTCGCCTTCGCCGTCGGCATGAACTCGCCGTCAATCGTGTAGCCGCCGTCGGCGGGCGCGACGATGATGAACTTCGCGTAGGGCTCGTTCTGGTAGAACTTGGCGAGGTTCCCGAACGCCTGCGGACGGTTCCCCGCCAGCACGAGGTCGGGATTGCAGCTGATGTGCAGTGAGACGAAGAACTTGCACTCCGTGAACCGCTGGCGGAAATGCTCCGGCTTGCCGTCCTTTGTGATGTCCGACCCCTTGCGCACGTAGAACTCGCACACGCGGTCGAGATGGAACACGCGGTCTGCGACGTTGCCATCCGAAAGGAGGGCGCGGAGATACATCGCGTTGAGATTCGACTTGTTGCGCAGCCCGCGCCCGCACAGCTCGAACAGGAACAGCGATCCGTGGTGCGCGGGCGCATCGACGAGGGCACGAGGGATGGCGCGGAAATGAGGCTTCTCGTCCGCCGTCTCGACGTAGAGCTGGTACGCCTCCTCGACGGGCAGCGGATTGGGCATGGAAAAAGGATCGACCTTTGACGTGCGCGGGGTCACGCCGATGAGGACGCGGTCGCCATCCTTCATGAGGAACGTGTGCGAATACTTGAAATCCTCCTTCAGCCAGCCCATGCCGCACGAGCGGTTGTCGAACATCATGCGGAACGGTGCGCGGTCAAACCAGTAGTTGCGCGACGGTTTGACCTTCCGCGCCCCACGCAGAAAACGGCTCGTCGCCTCCACGTCGGCCTTTGACCTTCCGGCCCATTCGCGGGCGACGGAGTTTTCGCCGTTGTCGGTGTAGAGCGAGAGGCAATGCCAGTGCCACTTGATGAAGAGCGGCTGCCACCGCTCAAGGTTGCGCACCTGCTTCGGAACCTTGAGCCGCGTCTGGCTGCACCGTTCGATGATCGCCTTGACCACGGATACCGTTCCGCGCTCGGAGAGAACCGGGTACGCGGGGTCGCGCTTGAAGGAGTGCTTGATCTCGCTGTAGCCCGGAAGCGGATCGGGGAGCGCGTTGAACACCCTGCGTACGAGCGCGAGGTGCTCCGCCTCGATGAACGTTTTGATGGTGTTGAGATCTGATGCGCGTTCCTCGTCCTCTGCGAGGAACGCGTCGAGGTTCTCGGCGGTCTTGCCGAGCGGCTTCATCTCGAAGCGCAGGGTCTTGCGGACGTTGAAACGTCCTATGGATTCATTCAGCGTCATGTCTTTTGTAGTCGGCTATCCCCACGCGCCCCGCCTTTCGGAACGACAGGAGAAAACGCCCGGCAGGGGTACTTGATCTACCGGAAGTAGAAACTATCTTCCCTGCCGAACGCCATATATTATATCACAAATCGGGAACGGGGAATGAGGAACGGGGAATGGTAGGGCCACGCGTCCCGCGTGACCGCTTTTCCCTATTCCCTCTTTCTTATTCCCAATTACCATCTCTTTCCCTACGGCGGCGCAGTACAGGCCGATGGCATAACCTCGGCCAATACAGTGGGGTACCGCCAGAAAGAACTCGGCAGCTTCCAGTTCGTCGGCTCGACGTTCACGGGCGTTGGCGGTTCCGAGACGATGACCTATGGTGCACTCAAGACCAACTGTGACCTCACTGGCGAACTTGGCACGGGGTGGATTGCGATGGCAGATGCTGTTGTTGAGCTTGATGCTTATGGGAGTTTCATTCGCAAGGTTGTATTTGTACCGGGTTATGTCGCGACCGAGTTTGGTGGCGAGCAAGGCTGGTACGAAGAAAACGCTGCCAATGATGGTGATCTCTCCACCCCCTTGGACAACACGCCCATCACTTTTGGTCTCGGCATTCAGACTGCGACTGCCGACGGCGGCGATGCGAGTGTGACATTCGCTGGTGAGGTCAAGCCTACGGCGACCGTGACCGACGTTGAGGGCTTCATGATTGTTGCCAACTGCGCCGAAAAGGCCGTCAAGCTCGACGAACTCATCACCAACTGCGACCTCACTGGCGAAGTTGGCGATGGCTGGATTGCGATGGCAGATGCTGTTGTTGAACTTGATTCCTTCGGTAGCTTCGTCCGCAAGATTGTGTTCGTCCCTGGCTATGTCGCCACGGAGTTTGAGGGGGAACAGGGTTGGTATGAAGAGAACGCCGCCAATGATGGCGATCTTTCTTCGCCACTTGGTCAGACTGTTACATTCCAACCGGGCGAGGCCTTTCAGGTTGCAACGGCCACGGGTGGTGACGCAACGATCTCTTTCAAGTCGGCTCTCGCTAACGAATAACGATTTCAAGGAGTGGCGTGTCAAGGATGCGTCGCTACTGAGAAAACAAAAACTAACAAGGAAATGAAAATGAAAAAACTCATGTTTGTATTCGCTGCCGTACTTGCGGCAGGGATGATGCAGGCTGCGCAGGTGACGTGGAATACCGGCACGGCAGTCAAAGGCATAACCAGCGACTCGAATCCCGCATTCGGAAGCGCAAACGCGGCGTCCGGCACGTTGAGTCTCTATGTGTGGCTCGTCGATGCCACCACATACAACTCGACTGCGGTTGACGGAATCTGGGATGCCTACGGGGCCAAGCTCGATACGGCGACGCAGAGCGTTACCGGCAAGAGCGGAGCGACGGGTGCGAATGTGAAAACTACAGGTCTATCATTCTCGACCACCGAGAACACCCCATATTATGGCCTCGTGCTTGTCGGCCTCGATACGGACAAGGATGGTACGCTCGATTACTACATCGCCAACAAGGCGACCGCGAACATCAATACAGCAGGAACTGACGCGACCGTCACCTACCTTGCCAAGAACCTTGGCGGTGCCGGCGGTACGGCAATCACGGGCTGGACGGCAGCTGCCGATGTTCCGGAGCCGACCTCTGGTCTGCTGATGCTCGTCGGTCTCGCGGGTCTCGCCCTGCGCCGCGGCCGTCGGGCTTGATAGCCCTAGGCTGTCTCGCTACGCTCGGCTGGTCCGTGCGTAATCTGACGCAATCAGATAAAGACGAAGAAGCCGTCCTCGCGAGAGGACGGCTTCTTTGCGTTCATGTGTTGCTACACATTATGCATGCTTGCGACGGAGCGCAAGACCGGCCATGCCGAGGAGGAGAAGAATCCCGCTTGTGGGCTCCGGAACGGACGACGCCGAAGTCCAGCCACTAATCGCCGTACCACCGGTTCCGCCAAGGCTCTTGGCAAGATTACCGATTGCACCACCATTACCGGACGTATTCACATTACCAACCGCCTTGTTAGCGATATAGTAGTCCACCGTGCCATCCTTGTCAGGGTCGTAAGTCGTAAGCACGAGACCATAATACGGCGTATCCTCGGTGGCCGAGAACGAAAGGCCGTCCGTCTTGGCCGTAGCACCGGCTGCGCCGCTCTTGCCAGTTACGCTGGCGGTTGCGGTGCCGAGCGAAGATCCGTAGGTGTCCCAGATCTTGTCAACCCCTGTCGAGTTGTACGTAGCGGCATCTACGAGCCACACGTAAACATTGAGAGTTCCCGATGCGGCGTTGGCAGAACCAAACGACGGATCGGAATCACTCGTTACTCCCTTGATACCCGTGCCGGTGCCCCAGTTAATCGAGGCTGCCTGCACCATACCTGCCGCAAGAACAGCGGCGAGTACAAACATTAGTTTTTTCATTTTCATTTCCTTGTTTTTGTTTTCTGCACGACACACTGTGCGCCGCACAAAATCGTTTTATTCAGCGAGAGCAGACCTGAACGAAACCGTCGCGTCGCCAGCAGCGGCCGTCGCAACCTGGAACGCCTCGCCCGGCTGGAATATAACACTCTGTCCGAGAGGTGTGGAATAGTCCTCGTCGATAGTGACGGCATCCATTTCGTACCAACCGGCCGCTGCGCTGTATTCTCCAGCGATGTACGCAGGGACATACACGATGTTGCGGACAAAGCTACCATTCTCATTGAGCTCAACTACTGCATCCGACATCGCTTGCCAGCCCGTACCGAGCTCGCCGGTAAGGTCGCAGTTGGTGATCAGCTCGTCGAGCTTGATGGCCTTTTCGGCACAGTTGGCAACGATCATAAAGCCGTTGACATCGGTAACTGTGGCGGTCGGTTTAACTTCGCCACTAAAGGTCACGGCTGCATCGCCCGCGCCAGCCGTTGCAGTCTGAATACCAAGACCGAACGTAATGGTCGTAGCGTCAAGAGGAGTGGAATAGTCCTCGTCGATAGCGACGGCATCCATCTCGTACCAACCCGCTTCTGCACCATACTCGCCAGCGATGTATCCAGGCACGAATACAATGTTGCGAACAAAACTGCCATTGGCGTTGAGTTCCACAACGGCATCCGATAGAGCCTGCCATCCATCACCGACTTCGCCCGTGAGGTCACAGTTGGTCTTGAGGTCGCCGTAAGTCATTGATTCGGAACCGCCAACTCCCGTGAACGTCGAGCCGACGAACTGGAAGTTGTTGAGTGCCTTTGAACGGTAACCCACTGTATTAGCCGAGGTTACGCCGGTGGCCTGTACTGCGCCGCCGTAGTGGGGGCGGGCATAACAATAAATTGAGCATGGCAAATCAAATTTTCGGCACTTTTTCATTGACGGATATTGGTAAAATTTCTTTCCCCTATTAGTAGAAAGGAATGAAAAACAATGACTACACCAACAATGAACAAGATGCTCAAGACTTATCTTGAGTCCGCCTCCGTCGAACGCCTCAAATGTGGGCGTCCGAACGAGGGAACCGTGAAGAACACGCTCGTGGGCTACCGGCGTTTCATGCGCTGGATGAACGACCGCAGGGAACGCTGTGGACACGAACGCATGGCACTCGACGAGGACTTCCCGCTCGTCTCGATTATCAAGCCGCCGCTCATACACAAGTACCTCTCGGATATGCTGAAGGACGGCACACGCCCCATCACGGCGATCTCGTCGCTCTACCAGCTGCGGCAACTTTTCGCCAAGTGGGTTCTGCCATACTACGAAGACCACGGCTGGAAGGTTCCGCCGTTCCCGTCCTTTGGCCATCGCCCAAAAGCACCGCGTTATCACCGCCCAGACGCGACAACGCTCACCAAGGTTAAGGAGTGGTACGTTGCCCTGCGTCCGGGGGAACTGTGGTTCGTGGCCACGATGATGCTTGAGTTCGCCATGCGCAACGGCGACATCATGCGTCTCCGCCGCAACAACTTCGTGGAGCGCGACGGACGTGTGTTCCTGAACTACACGCCGCACAAGACGGAACACTCGTCCGGGCGCGTCGTGAAGTGGCCTGTGCATCCGTCGATATGGGCGCAGATGCACACCATTTTCAACGGCGACGATCTACCGGAACTCGACGAGGCCGTGTTCGACGAGTTGAACGCCGCCATGCGCGGCATGGGCTTCACAGGAACCAAGGGTGCGTATGAACTGCGCAAGATATGCGTCGATCACGTCTATCAGAAGTTTGGCGCGGAAATGGCCGTGTCGATCTCCGGCGATGACATCCGCACCATCATGCACTACTACGCCGATCCAGCCCAGCCCAACATCGACAACATCCGTGTTACGGATTTGATTTGAGAAATGTGGGGAATGCGCGAAAAATGCGATTCCCCGCTTTCGATTTCTTATTATCTCCGCAATCCGCACGGCGGCGCAGTACAGGCCACCGGCGTAACCTCGGCTAATACAGTGGGTTACCGTTCAAAGGCACTCAACAACTTCCAGTTCGTCGGCTCGACGTTCACTGGCGTTGGCGGTTCCGAATCGATGACCTACGGCGACCTCAAGACTAACTGCGACCTCACCGGCGAAGTCGGCACCGGCTGGCAGGCGATGCTTGACGCTGTTGTGGAACTCAATTCCAACGGCTCGTTCGTTAAGAAAGTCGTATATGTCCCTGCATACATCGCTGGTGAATACAGTGCAGAGGCTGGGTGGTACGAGGAGGACGCGGTCGCAATCGATGAAGACTACTCCGATCCTCTCGATGACACGCCCATCACATTCGGTCTCGGCATTCAGGTGGCGACTGTAGATGGTGGCGATGCGGCCATAACGTTCGCCGGCGAAGTCAAGCCGACGGCGACCGTCACCGACCTTGAGGGCTTCATGATTGTTGCCAATTGTGCTGAAAAGACCATTAAGCTTGACGAGTTGATCACAAACTGCGACCTTACTGGTGAGATTGGCACTGGCTGGCAGGCGATGCTTGACGCCGTCGTGGAACTCAATTCCAACGGCTCGTTCGTCCGTAAGATCGTGTTCGTTCCTGCCTACATCGCTGGCGAGTACAGCGCGGAAGCTGGCTGGTATGAAGAAGATGCAGTTGCCATCGAGGAGGACTACTCCACGCCGCTCGGCCAGAGCATCACGTTCCAGCCCGGCGAGGCGTTCCAGGTGGCGACGGTTGTTGGTGGCGACGCGACTGTGTCGTTCAAGTCGGCTCTCGCCAATGAATAACGATTTCAAGGAGTGATGCGTTAAAGGATGCGTCGCTACCGAGAAAAACAAAACTAAAAGGAAAATGAAAATGAAGAAACTAATGTTTGTACTCGCCGCTGTTCTTGCGGCAAGCGTGGTGCAGGCTGCCTCGATCAACTGGGGTACCGGCACAGGTATCAAAGGAGTAACGAGCGATTCCGATCCTTCGTTTGGCTCTGCCAACGCCGCATCGGGGACGTTGAGTGTTTACGTGTGGCTTGTCGATGCCGCTACGTACAATTCCACCGGAACTGACAAGATCTGGGAGACATACGGAGCGAAGCTCAACACCGCGACCGCCAGCGCGACTGGCAAGAGCGGCGCAGCCGGTGCTACAGCCAAGACGGACGGTCTTTCGTTCTCGACCACCGAAGATACGCCGTATTATGGTCTCGTGCTTACGACTTATGACCCAGACAAGGACGGCACAGTGGATTACTACATCGCCAACAAGGCTACGACGGCAATCAATACGGCTGGCACCAATGCTTCTGTTGGCAACCTCGCCAAGAGTGTTGGTGGTGTTGCTACCACGGGCTGGACATCGGCCTCGGTTCCAGAGCCGACCTCTGGTCTGCTGCTGCTCGTCGGTCTCGCAGGGCTCGCCCTGCGACGCGGCCGTCGGGCTTGATAGCCCTAGGCTGTCTCGCTACGCTCGGCTGGTCCGTGCGTAATCTGACGCAATCAGATAAAGACGAAGAAGCCGCCCTCGCAAGAGGACGGCTTCTTTGGTTCATACGCAGTTTTGCGTTAGGCGCGTTTGCGACGGAGCGCAAGACCCGCCATGCCGAGGAGAAGGAGAATCCCGCTCGTCGGTTCTGGGACGGAAGCTGATGTCCAGCCGGTGAATGCCGTGCCACCCGTACCACCAAGGTTCTTGGCGAGGTTGGAAACCGTAGCATTTGAACCAGCGGTATTGATGTTGGCAGTCGCTTTATTGGCGATATAGTAGTCGAGTGTACCATCCTTGTCCGTGTCGAGACCGACAAGAATAAGCCCGTAATACGGGGTTGTTTCCGTAGACGAATAGGGCAATTCCTTTGTCTGGACGGTTGTTCCTGCCGCACCGCCCTTACCAGTTACACTGGCGGATGCGGTGTTGAGGGATGAACCATAGGTGTCCCAGATCTTGTCCGTTCCGGTTGAATTGTACGTTGTCTCGCTAACGAGCCACACGTAAAGGCTCAATGTGCCGGAAGCGGCACTGGCTGAACCAAACGACGGGTCGGAATCGCTAGTGATCCCTTTAACGGCTGTGCCGGTGCCCCAAGTGATTGCGGCGGCCTGCACCATTCCTGCTGCCGCAACAACGGCAAGCATAAACATTAGTTTCTTCATTTTCATTTCCTTGTTTTGGTTTTCTGCACGACACACTGTGCGTCGCACAAAATCGTTTTATTCAGCAAGTGCCGATCTGAAGGAGATCGTCGCATCGCCGCCGGCAGCGGTAGCTACCTGAAATGCCTCGCCGGGCTGGAACGTGATGCTCTGACCGAGAGGGGTAGAGTAATCTTCTTCGACAGTAGCATCTTCGTCGTACCATCCCTGCTCCGCTCCAAATTCACTTGCAACGTAAGCAGGAACGAACACGATCTTGCGGACGAACGAGCCGTCTTGATCAAGTTCTACAACGCCGTCGGCCATCGGCTGCCACCCCGTGCCGAGTTCACCAGTGAGATCACAGTTGGTGATGAGTTCATCGAGCTTGATCGCCTTCTCCGCGCAGTTGGCAACGATCATGAATCCGTTGACATCCGTCACGGTAGCTGTAGGTTTGACTTCACCACTAAAGGTGATGCCAGCATCACCGGCACCGGCGGTAGCCGTTTGAATGCCAAGACCGAATGTAATGGTCGTAGCATCAAGAGGCGTGGAATAGTCCTCCTCGACAGTAGCATCTTCATCATACCATCCCTGCTCTGCACCAAATTCACTTGCGACGTAAGCAGGCACGAACACAACCTTACGGACGAAAGAGCCGTCTTCATCGAGTTCAACGACAGCATCAGCCATTGGCTGCCAGCCGTCACCAACTTCACCGGTGAGGTCACAGTTGGTCTTGAGGTCACCGTAGGTCATCGATTCGGAGCCGCCAACGCCAGTGAACGTCGAGCCGACGAACTGGAAGTTGTTGAGTGCCTTTGAACGGTAACCCACTGTATTAGCCGAGGTTACGCCGGTGGCCTGTACTGCGCCGCCGTAGGGAGGGGGCTGGTAATTGGGAATCGGGAATGGGAAATGCGGAAAACCAAAGTTTCAAAGTTTCTCCGCGCTTTCTTTCGCCCGCTGATTTATGATATAATAGGACGCACAGAGAAAAAAGAACGAAGAATAAAATGCAATACACCGTCAAATACCGAAACGCTGACGGCCTGATTGATTATACTGTAGTCGAGGCCGCCTCCCGTGCCGCAGTGTTCCCGCTTCTCGAAAAGCGAGGGATCTCTGCGATCTCGGTAACGGAAGGCGTTCACAGGAACGCCCGCCCGTCTGGTTCTCCCAAGCGTCCCATGCTGGTGCGTGGCATCCTCGCGGGGGTCTGCGTTGTCGCGTTGGCTCTTGGTGCGTGGTGGTGGCTGGCATCGCGTGAGGAAGTGCGCCCACCCGCCGAGAAGTCTACCAAGCCTAGGGCCGTGAAGTCGCAGCCTGCCCAGCCGCGCAAGCCGTCCGCGCCCGTGGTGCAGCCGAAACCGAAAGAGGAACCGCTTCCGAAGGACAAGCGGCGCGATATTCGTGGCAACATCATCAACGTGCCGAAGAACCCGTGGGGACAGCCCATTCCGCCGGAACTCGAATACAAGCCCATTTGGGAGTACACGACCGAGGACTACGCCAAGATTGACCCCGGCTACCTCGCCCGTCACGAGGCGCACAAGGAGCGTCAAGCTGCGATCCCGTGGCAGACCGACGCAGACCGGCAGCTCGCGATCCTCCTCTTCTCGAAGGACGGCAACATGGGTCTCCTTCCCCCGTTCAACTGGCGGTTCAAGGATCAGTTCCTCAAGTCGATAGAAACGCCCATCATCGTGTCGAAGGATGATCCGCCGGAGCTTCAGAAGCAGAAACGTCAGATGATTGAGGCGAAGATCTATCTCAAAGAGCGCATGGACGCGGGCGAGGACATTGTCGACATCCTGAACGACGAGTACAAGAACGCGCAGAAGATCCACTCGCTGCGCCAGAATCTCCAGGAGGAGCTGCGCAAACTCGAAAAGACGGCGACGAGTGTCCAGGAGGTACAGGACTACATCGACGCGGCGAACAAGATGCTCGACGAACACGGCGCAAAGCACGTAGGGTTGCCGCTCGTGCTGACTCGCCTCCGCCTTCAGCGCGAGGCCGCCGCAGGGAATAACGGCGCAGGAAACAACAGTCAAAAGTGAAATCACGCATTCCCGCGTGAACGCAAATCAAAAAGGAACAGGAAAAATGAAGACTCTCATTCTCATGCTTGCGGCGACGGTCGCTCTCTGCGCCAACGCCAACACGAACACGGTAAAGAAGATTCCGCCGGAGAAGCGCGGCGAAATCTATATGCGCAAGTTCGGCGGGTTCGTCAAGGACCCCAAGAGCGGCAAGGGCAAAATCGGCATCATCAACGCGCAGAAGACGCTCGCCGCAGAGGAGATCGATGCGGTCGTGGCGAACATCCGCAAGAACATGAAGTACACGCTTGACGTTCGCCCAGGGCGTGACGGCAAGGGGCTGCCCACGAAGGACGAGGTTGTCAAGGCCGGATTTGATGTGGCGGTATTCGTTGTGGAGGACGATGCGCTTCCGATTCTGCTTGCGGCCCCGGATGACCGCTGGGCACTCGTCAACGTCACGAAAATTAAGGCCGGCACGAAGGATGACGTCCTTGGCAAGCGTCTCTTCGCGCTCCGTTCGCGTGGCGAGGTGAAGAGGGCGTTCGCGCTTGCCTGCGGCATGGGCAGTTCGAGTTACCCCGGCAATATGTATGGCGTGACCTGCGCCGAAGAACTCGACAGTACGGACGTTGACGCGACCATCATGGACATGGTTCAGCGTTGCGGCGCGTGGCTTGCCAAGATCGGTGTGACACCGGAATGCCAGGTGATGTATCTGCGGGCGTGCCACGAGGGCTGGGCTCCCGCGCCGACGAACGAGTTTCAGAAGGCCGTCTGGGACAAGGTTCACGCCTTGCCCACCGAGCCGATCAAGATCAAGCCTGAAACGAAGAAGGTCACAGAGTGAAATACACCTACGCCTACAAGACCTCGGATGGAGTCCGGCATGAGGATTCCATGAACGCCTCTTCCCGTGAGGAGGTGTTCGAGACATTGCGGGCGAAGGGAATCAAGGCGATAAAGGTGGTCGCCGCCGACGGGTCGAAGGCCAATGGCGAGGTGCGTGGCGTTCGCAAGCGCGTCGTAGTCGCCCTTGTAGCCCTTGCGGCGGTCTGCGCGGGCGTGATTGCCTACATCGGCGGGGAGCGCACAGGCGCGAACGTAGCCCCCGATCCTGCGGTTTCGTCGCCGCGTCACCAGATCTACGGCGATCCGGCGATCATGGAGGGGCTGGAGCGCGGCAACTTCTCCGATGTCCTCCCCCGCGACGGCGACCGGCTTCTGGCCATCTTCGCGCAGCCCGGCAAGTTGATGTGCGCGAAAGGCGCAGACCCCCGCCGTCTCGACGAGGTTACGGCCATCCTTTTCGCCGACTACGCCAAGAGCCTCCTTCGCTCGGAGTACGACCTCCCGATCCTCCCCGAAGACCCGCGTGAGGTTCAGGAGCTGAAGCAGATCGTGAACGGGATGCGCGACGAGATGCGCGAGTACCTTGCCAACGGCAACGGCAACGTGCGCTCCTACTGGCGACGGCTCAACGAGCGCACCCTCTCCGAGATGCGCATCTACGAGCGCACCCGCCGCGAGCTGGAAAAGGAGACCTCCCCCGCCGTCTGGGAGCAGAAGAACGAGGCCCTGCGCCGCCTCGGCCTCCTCACAATCCCCAACCCGCACGAGTAACCCCATTCCCCGTTCCCCATTCCCCGTTCCCCAAATTTCACCCGTCCCACGCCCCATCCTTCGCACGGCCTGCCGGCCGTGACTACGGATGGCAGGCCGTGCGAAGGATGGTGTCCTCCGTAGCCGGCGAAGCCGCGTAGGAGGACTACTAGTAAAAGGCAAAGATGAATAGTACAAGTTTGAGCAACTACTGAAACGACAAGGATGCTATGTACTACACCTACATTCTTAGAAGTCTCTCCAATCCCGCACAGCGCTACATTGGCCACACTGCTGATTTGCGTTCTCGTCTTGCGGAACACAATTCCGGCAAGTCTCCTCATACGGCAAAATTTCGTCCTTGGAAGGTCGAAACCTATATCGCATTTGAATCGCTAGACAAAGCGCGCACGTTCGAACATTATCTCAAGACAGGATCTGGGCATGAATTCGCCCGCCGACATTTCTAGTACATTCCCCCAGCGAGTTCCCCATGCATACAAAGGCTAAAGTTTCCGGTTCCGTCGTGGCGGGGTTTCCGTCGCCGGCCGAGCAGTATCAGGAGCCGCCGCTCGACCTAAACGAACTTCTCGTCAAGCGACCCGCCGCCACTTACTTCGTGCGCGTCCAAGGCGATTCGATGTCCGGCGCGGGGATCTCCGACGGCGACCTCCTCGTTGTCGACCGCTCCCTCCGTCCGGCAGACGACGACGTGATCATCGCAAGTGTCGACGGCGATTTCACAGTCAAGACCTATCGCCGCGACAAGACCGGCATCCGCCTCGAGCCGGCGAACCCGGCATACCCCGTCATCCGCCTCCGCGCAGGGCAGGAGCTCGACTACTTCGGCAAGGTCACGGCCTGCATCCATCGGTTCGCGGGGAAGAGATGATCGGGCTTGTCGACGGAAACAACTTCTTCGTGTCCTGCGAGCGCGTGTTCAACCGCCGCCTCGTGGGACGCCCGGTGGCCGTCCTCTCGAACAACGACGGATGCTGCGTCTCCCGATCAAACGAGTTCAAGGCGCTCGGCATCCCGATGGGCACGCCCTACTTCCAGCTCAAGCACCGCGAGGCGTCCGGCGAGCTGTGCTTCTGCTCGTCCAACTACGAGCTCTACGGCGATATGTCGCGCCGCATCATCTCGATACTCCGCGAGGAGGCCGTGGACGTGGAGCAGTATTCCATCGACGAGGCGTTCATCCATCCGCCCACGACCGCCGCCGCAGACTACATCGCCTACGGGAAGCGCGTCCGCGCCAAGATTCTCCGCTGGGTCGGCATCCCGTGCGGCGTCGGCTTCGCGCCCACCAAGACCCTCGCCAAGATCGCCAACCACATCGGAAAGAAGCGTCCTGACGGCGTGTTCCTCATGCCGGACGATCCGACGGAAATCCTCGCCGCCCTGCCTGTGCAGGAGGTCTGGGGCGTGGGACGGCGTCTGCCGCTCAAGCTCCGCGCCGAACGCATCCTCACCGCCCAGCACCTGCGGGACGCCCCGGACACCACGATCCGATCCATCGGCGGCGTGACGCTCCTGCGGACGGCGATGGAACTGCGCGGCATCCCGTGCCACGAGGAGCGGGACTACGACGCCGATCCCGATTCGATCTCCTGTTCCCGCTCGTTCGGCGAACCGGCCACGACGGCGGAGGCGCTTGCGGAGTCCCTCGCCGCCTACACCGCGCAGGCTGCCGCCAAACTCCGCCGACACGGGCTTCTCGCGGCGGGGTGCAACATCTACGCGCAGGTCTTCGCCTCGGGCGGAGGAATATCCCCCGAATTATCAGGAATTCCTGATAAGCTGGGTTATCAGGAAATTAGGATTATCAGGAAATCTTCCTCCGGGTGAGCTACGCCATTTACCGCCGTTTGCGACGGCAAGCCATGTTTCATTGGATAAAGTCCACATTCGGCATGGCCG
>JAFRBA010000030.1 GCA_017405115.1 Kiritimatiellia bacterium | reverse complement strand
CGCTGCTTCTGCCCGCCCGACAGCTGGTTGGGGTACTTCCACGCATGCTCGCTCATCTGGATCATGCCGAGGATCGCGTCCACCCTCTCCTCTATCTCGCCCTTCGGCATCTTCGCGATCTTCAGGGAGAAGGCGATGTTGTCCCAGATGGTCATCGTCGGGAAGAGGGCGTAGTTCTGGAACACGGTATGCACGCGCCGCTGGTTCGGCGGCAGGTCCGTGATGTCCTTGCCCTCCAGGTATATGCGCCCGGAATTGGGACGCTCGAAGCCGCCGAGCATCCTCAGCAGCGTCGTCTTCCCGCAGCCGCTTGGCCCGAGCAACGAGAAGAACTCGCCTTTCTTTATGGAAAGGGACACGTCGTCGACCGCCGTCAACGCGTCGAATCTCTTCGTCACGTGATCGAAGACGAGAAAGTCATCTTTCAACTGCTGGCTCCTCCATGTTCGTGTGGGTGGGAATGATACTGAATTTCCCCCCGCAATGCAAGGGGGTAAGTTGATTTTTTCGCAGCAGTTGAGCGTGGAGGAGCGGCGGCTCCGGGACGCATCGTGCGTCCGCCGGCGCCGCCGCCTGGCCCACAGGCCGGCTACTTGAAGTAGCGGTTGTAGAGGCCCTGGAAGGCCTTGCCGTGGCGAGCCTCGTCCTTGGCCATCTCGTGGACGGTGTCGTGGATCGCGTCGTATCCAAGCTCCTTTGCGCGCTTGGCGATTGCGAGCTTGCCGGCGGTCGCCCCGCACTCGGCCTCCATGCGGCGGCGGAGGTTCTCCTTCGTGGAGTCCGTCACGATGTCGATCGTCTTGCCGAGGAGCTCCGCGAACTTCGCGGCGTGCTCGGCCTCCTCGAACGCGATGCGCTTGTACGCCTCGGCGACCTCGGGGTAGCCCTCGCGGTCCGCCTGGCGGGACATCGCCAGGTACATGCCGACTTCGCAGCACTCGCCGTTGAAATGGTCCTTGAGGCCCTGCGTGACCTCGGCGTCGTCGACGATGCCGTCGCCGACATGGTGCTCGGCTACGAAGTCGAGCCCGCCGCCCTGCTTGAGGAACTTGGCGCCGGGGACGCCGCACTGGGGGCATTTTTCTGGAGGCGTGTCGCCTTCGTACACGTATCCGCAGACCGGGCAAACCCATTTAGCCATGTCTATCTTTCCTTTCGTTTTGTTTTGTTTACGGTTTTTGGGTAGACTAACACATTCCAACGCATATGTCAATGTCTCAGCTGGGCTCATAGGGCGCTGCGTGGCGGTGCCGCCCGAACCGATTTCGCGGGCACCCCCGACAGGATTTTGACGCTCGCGCTTGGCGCCCGTCACCATTCCTTGAACTGGAAGGTGCCGAACGCAGCGGTGTGGTTGTTCCACCAGTTGAACTTGGTGAAGAGCCTGCTGAAGTAGCCGCGGGCGCCCTTGCCCTCTCCGTACTGCATGCGCGTAGCGTTGCCGACCCAGGTCAGGTTCACCGCGCCCTGGTTCGGTATGCGCGCGCCCGGGAACTCGCGGATCGACTCGAACGGCACGTATACCTCGAGATCCCAGTGGTCGTCGTACGAACGGGCGGCCGCGACCACGCCCTCGCCCTTCCACGGCATTGCGCCGCGCCGAGACTTGTAGAACATGGCCGAGCCGTTGACGTCGACTGCGATCTGCAGATAGCCGCCGTTCCCGGAGCCGGATGGGTCGAGGAAGAACTCCACCTGGTCGTTGCCTACGCACGGGGGCTTGCTGCGCACGACCTTGTCCATGTGCGCCTCGCTGCAGCGGAACCCGAAGGTGACGCCGTAGCCGGGCGTCCAAACCGCGCGCATCTCCGTCGCGTCCGGCGGCGCCTTGAGGACGTGCTCGTCGTTTATGGCCTCTACGAACTGGGAGCCCTTCGCCGCCTTCCACGCCGCGTCGTCGAGGACGCCGTCGACCTTCGGCGGCTCGGCCGTCTTCATCACCTCAAGCGGCGTGAACGCCCCTCCGGACGCATACTCCTCGCTGTCGGCGAAGAACGACCAGTAGTGTTTCATGAAGAACTCGAAGCGCTTGAGCCCGAGCTCGTCTCCGGCGAGCTTTGCCTTGGCAGCCTCGGCAAGCGCCTTCATGCGCCGCGTCTCCTCGACCGGGTAGCTCACGCCGAATACGGCCTTCAGCGAGACGAGAGGCACCTCCCAGTCGCGCTTCCACCCGTCCGCCGTCAGGCGCACGATCTCGCGCATTTCCTTCGCCGCCGGGCCGAACATCCTCTCGCAGAACGCGTCGTACACGTCCGACGGCTCAAACCACGGGTTCCAGAGCGCGCGGAACCAGACGTAGAGGTCGAGCTCGTGCCCCTTGCGCTTCATGGAGTACTGGTCGACGTAGGAGCCTGCGACGACGTCGGAGACGTCGCGGTAGTGCGAGACGATCGC
The DNA here is from genome assembly GCA_017405115.1 of Kiritimatiellia bacterium. The sequence goes on along the minus strand of JAFRBA010000030.1, from coordinate 9,715 downwards.
GTCGCCGAAGAGGTATGGCGCCGGAGTGTACGACGCCGGGTAGATGAGGTAGTGCCAGTTGACGATCTTGCGCCCGGTGCAGCGGTACCACTGGCGCATCTTCGCCTCTTCCTCCTCCTTGACGCGGCGGTCCTTCAGCATCGCGAGGCCAGGATGCGTAACGAGCCATGCGACGACGTTGCCGTTCGTGAAATGCACGTCCTCGAGGCATCGGCAGGTGTTGTGGTAGGGGAGGATCGATATCGTCCAGTCCGGCCAGCGCTTCGCGACGATGTCGGAGAGCTCCGGCACGAAGTGTCGCCAGAGGACGGGCGCGTAGGTTCCGTTCGGCGCCAGCGCCGGGTCGACGAACTTCTTGCAGTATTCGCACTTGCAGGCGAGCGACGCGTCGTCCTGGCTGACGGTGATGGTCTTGTTCGCCTTGCTCACGAAGCGCCCCGAGGGACGGATTCCCGCGATGTCCTGCTCGATGCGCTCCACGTACGTCTCGAGCGTCTTCGGATTGCCGTAGCAGAGCATGTTGCTCACGCCGCGCTTGCCGTTGGCAGAGAGCTCGAATATCTCGGGGCGGGTCTTGATGTATGCCTCGCCGTCCTTTTCGACGCCCTCCTTCTCGGAGATCCAGCGCGGCGTGTGCACGGCGTGCCCGTAGCCGCCGCTTGCACGCCTGAAGTGGTATGTCCACGGCAGTCGGTTGGGGTGCATCTCGCGGAAGGCGTACATCGGCGCGTCGGTCCACTTGACGAACGGCAGCGCGATCCTGTCCGTCTTTACGACACTGCGCCCGCCCTCCTTGTCGTCGAAGTACTGGCGGACGCCGAGGATGCGCTCCGCGAAGTCGTACGCGGCGAACGGCCCGTTGCCGGAGAGCGTGACGCCGTCCGGACCGATCTCGACGGAGAGGGACGAATCAAGTGGCTTCGGCGTCGCAATGCGGACGGCCGGGCCCTTTGCGAGCTCGCGCACGATCTTCACGTCCGCGCCGGTCATCTCCTTGACGCTTGCCTTCAGGAAGGTCGCGGCGCGCGACGCGAACTCGTTGCGCATGTCGGCTACGATCGGGAACGCGGCCTTTCCATTCTCCACCCATACGATCTCGCCGTCTCGCGTCTCGACGTCCTTCAGGGGCGTCAGGTCCTTTGCGTGGATCCCCGCGAGCGTGGCGGCGGCCAGCAGTGTAGTCATCGTCATTTCAGTCTCTCCTTCTTCCTTACTTCTTCCTTTTTCCTTCTTACTTCTTCCTTATCTTATCTCAATCTCCGTCTCGGCCTTCAGCCCCGACGTAAGCTCGCGCAGCCGAACGGTCCAGCGGCCCGGCTTCTCGTCTCTCGCAAAGCGCAGGGGGATCTTCAGCCGTCCGCACTCGGCGACATACCGGCCGGGCTCGTCTCGAAGCCCTCCGTCCGTCCCGCGAAGCTCCAGCTCCACCAGCTGCCTGCCCCGGGCGAACGCCCGCCCCTGCTCGAAGACGCCGACGGCGAGCGCGGCACTTCCGCCCGGGCGGAAGTCGCCCTTCGCCTTAGCCGCCATTCGCGACAGCGGCTTCGGGTAGACGCTGAAGAGCTTCCCCTCCGCCGCCGCATAGTCCATCGTCACGACGGCCTCGCCGCGCTCCAGCCGCGGGGACAGCCGCCTGCCGCCTGCGGTGAAGTCGTACACCGCTCCGCCGGACGGCACCTTGATGCGAGTCGTGATGCGTCTGGGCGCGCCGTTGGGGTGGTACCAGTCGCTTTTGCAGAATTCGTTCATTGCCGACTTCGAGTCGCCGCGGGTGCTGTTCACGACGATCACGTAGGACGCGCCGTTGTGCCGCTTCTCGAAGGTGTGGACGTCCTGCCCGTCCTCGTCGCTCCTCGCCCCCATGAGCGCGCGCAGCTCGTCGCTGACGCCCGCCAGCCACCCGTTCAGCGCGTCGCGGATCTGCGCCGGCGGCGTCTGGTCGCGCGACGGCTTGAATTCCATGGGCAGCCGCACGGAGCCGGGGTAGTCGATGTCGATGGGACAGTGCTTGTCGAACAAGAAGACAACGCCCTTCCCCGCGGCCTTGCGGAAAGCGGCGTCGTGCTCCTTCGTGACCACGCTCATCATCGGCACGATGACATACCTGAAACGACACAGGGCATCGACCGTCAGCTCGGAGTCGACTAGGTAGTCGCTGGGCACCGGCGCGTCGCCAAGCACCTCTCCTATATACTGCGCGTAGTTGTGGATGCTCCAGCCGAAGCCGCCCGCGAGGTATCGCTCCCGCGGCTGCGCGACGGCGACGGCCGCCTGGGCGTTAGTCATGTTCCTGAGGAGCTCCGCTGCGGGGCGGAACGTCTTGCGCATGAAGTCGCCGAAGCGGGCGGTGGAGCCGGGCTCAGCGATGACCTTCGCGGGGAATGTCCTGTCCGCCGCGTACTTGACGGCATTCGACTCGCCCACGTACCACGTGTCGGCGGAGAAGAACGAAAGTCCCCACATCGGCGCGGACGCCATGGCGAGCCAGCTCTTCCACATTAGCTCGTCGGCGCTCTGCCCGATGCGCACCTTCACCGGGTCGCCGTTCCGCTCCTTCGCCGTCGGGTGGACTGCGCCCGGGCGGCGTCGGTGCCAGTATCCGTTCGCAAGAGTCGGCAGCGCGGCCTTGCCGAACGGGCGCACGTTCGCGCCGAGCCTGCGGAAGTTCGACACGCACACGCCCGTCGGATAGTCGTATATCCACGCCGCTCCCATGTCGACGAAGGAGAAGATCCCGCATCCGCCGAACGGCGGCTCCGTCCACACGACGTTACCGGGCGACAGCTCGTGCACCATGTCGCGCAGCGCGGCGTTCACGCGGTAGATCGGAAGGCCCGACTCCATGAACCAGTGCGCCGAGTCGAACGTGCGGCACGGCGGCATGACGCCAGAGAACGGCTTCAGCCCGAGCGCCGCGTAGTCGAGCTGAAACGGCGGATTGCGCATCTTGAACTCCGGCGCGAAGCCGAGCTCCCGCCTGGCCATGGCGCACCACGACGGCGCGTTCGTCGCAACGCAGTACCATCCGCCGTCGTAGACTTCGCTGTTGACGAGCGTAGACAGCCAGGTGTGCAGCCCCGCGTACGGGGCCATCAGCTCTCGCGCCTCGGCCGCCGCAGCCGCAGGGTCGAAGGCCTCCCTTGCCTGCGGGGACTTCGAGTTCTCGATCCTGAAGTTGACGAAGAGCCCGGCGTCGGCCAGGGTGTCGACCTGGATATTCCTCGGCTTCCCCTTTTTCGGCGCCGCGACGTTTACGCCGTCGATGTCGTGCTCGCGAAGGTACGACGGAGGCATGGACACCCACCCACCCCAGCTCATCGCGTGGAAGGTGTCGCGCTCGAACCTCGGCAGCACCTTCAACTTTCCGGACTTTGCAAAATGCGGCTGTCCGTCGAGTCCGCCCAGTTCCGCCTTCCACTCGTACTCGCCGGGAGAGAACTGCGCGGGGTCGAAGCGCAGGTCCACGAAGCCCGGCCCGGCCGGAAGCGAGAGCTTGCGCGGCTCGCAGTCGACCCCGCCAACGGAGCCGCGGAGCGTGCCTGCCACCGGGCTCTCTGCCGCCACGGGAATCCGCAGCGCCGAGTCGCCCTGGTTGCGGAAGAACCGCGTGTACGCCGGCTCCCCGACGACAAGTGCGGCCAGGACTGCACACGCCGCAGTCATTCCGAACCCCGCTCTCCGGCCGCGTCGGCGTCAACAAGTGCGAAGCCATCGGCAACCACAAAACCCTTCGACTTCGCAGGGAGTATCTTGAGCGTTGCGCCCGGCGCGAGCTCGAACTCTCCCAGCCTGCGCCATGTCCCCGTCGCCTGGGCCTGGTCCGCGGCAAACGCGACGGTCTTGCCGTCCGACGTGACTTCAAACGCGGTGGACGACCCAAGCGCGGCGTTTGGCTCGTACGGCGTGCGGCCCATCAACACATAACGCCCCTTTCTGACGACAGGCAGTGGATAGACCGCGACGTCCGCGCCCCGCCCCGCGAAATGCGTCATGTGGCCGACCTGCTCGCCGTTCACGTTGAACTTTGTCCACCAGCCCCATCCGAACTTGACGCCCGGCGTCTCGTCGTCGACCACCGCCCACTTCTCCGTCTTCGGGTCCGGACAGCCCGGGAACCCGCCGCCGAGCCTCCGCTGAAGCTCCCTGACGTGGCCACCCTTCCATATGCCGCGCGGAGTCTCGCCCAGCTCGCGGCACATGGCCGCCGCCTCGCCCGCCGCGACGCCCATCTGCCCGAGCGTGTTTATCACCCTTGGCCCGCCCAGACCCACATGCGTGCAGCTGAAGCAGCGTCCCGCCATGAAGAGGTTCCGCACGTTCCGCGAGTAGATGCACCTGTACGGAATCCAGTACCGCCCGTACTGCGGGCCTTCGCTCGTGGAGAGGAAGTCCACGCCCTGCCGGCGGTCGTCGCGGTGCAGGTCGATGCCCCAGGAGGCCGAGGCGATGGAGTCCTCGAATTCGCGCAGTTCCGTAATGTCCCTCTGCGAATAGATGTAGTCGCCCATGAGGCGGCGGGACTCGCGCTTGCCGAGAAGATACGGGCAGAAGTTCAGCACCCTGTTCGCGTTCACGGGGTCTTTCTTCGCAAGCGAGAACGCTCCATATATGGCGAGGAAGAGCCTGTCGCGGATCATCTCCGCCTCGGCTATCATGTCATGGTGGATGCCGTACTCCCAGAACCACTCGCCGTTGACTGCGACCTGTCCCTGCGCATGCGGCTCGGCCCAAGGGGCGGAAAACGCAGACGGCACGTTCGCCTCCACGCTCGTCCACATGATGGACGCGCCAAGCGTGTCGCCGTCCGCCCTGTCGGGGGCGAGGTCCTCGCCGAACTCGCCCTTCGCCTCGCGGCCCATGCGCCAGTCCGCGCCGGCCCAGAACCCTACCCAGCCGTCGCCGGTGGCGTCGCAGAAGAGCGGCGCCTCGAAGCGAACGACCCTGCATGTCTTCAGGTCGATCGCCTTCACCGCGGCTATTGCGCCGACTTCGTTCGTCTCCACGCCAAACGCCCGGGTGGAAACCCTGAGGTCGATGTTCTTCTCGTCCGAGACGATTCTCATCCGCCGCGCGTCGCTGAGCGCAAGGTTCTCGTCCTGTATCTTGAACCGCCCGCGCAGCTCCGCCACGATCGGGTGCTTCATCTCTCCGGCGCTCCACACGCGGATCTCGGCGGACGCGTTTCCGCCAAGAATGGGCCGGTCCTGCACGAGCGCCACCTTCATGCCGCGCCGCGCCGCCGCGACAGCCGCGCACGTCCCGGCAAGCCCTCCGCCGACGACCACGAAATCCGCCTTGACGGTCTCGGCAACGGCGGCGGCGCCGACCTTCAGGGCCCCTTCCGGCCTTGCGCCGCCCCTTGAGAACACAATGCCAGCGCACCGCCCGTCGAAGCCCGTCAAGTCCTCAAGCGCAACGGTCGCCCGCGCACTGGCGATCTTCACCGTTCCGCCATCCTCCCAGGCCCACTCGCGCGAGCCTGCGCCGAATACCTTGCCAAGCGGCCGACCGTCCACCAGCACGCGGAACCTGCCGGGGGAACCGTCGGCCCAGTTGCGGGACCTCACCCACACGCGGTATTCGCCATTTTCCGGAAACACGACCTCCGCCCTGGCGTCCAGGACGCGCTCGCCCAGGCCGTGCGCAAGCAGGTACGGCGAGCCCATCACGTCCATGAACTGCGAATCGAGGCTCCAGCCTCCGGCGTCGAAGCTCTGCGGGTGCACGTCGACCCGCGCCTCCGCGCCGCCTGCGCCAACTGCGGCCGCCAGTATGATAGATGTCAAGATCATCCAGCTACACCTCGCAAGACTTCAAGACCAAGACACGGCATCATCACCTGAAGATCAAGCACCCTCCACGAGGCGGTTCGATGCTCGTGAGCCAGATGGTGCCGTCGTCCCCCCATGGATTGCATTTCGAGCTCCACACTTTGGTCGCGACACCGCCGGCCGCCGAGACCTCGCCGGCCAGGCTTATGAGCGACGACGCGAACTCCACGGCATTCGTGCCGCGCGTTACGCGCGCAGTCCGGACGCCGTTCGTGGACATCGCCGCGCCCGCCCATATCGAGATGCGTCCGCCGCCGCCGCCAGTATACGAATGGTTATCGTCATTGGCATATGCGTCGCCCCCCTCCACCGATATGACTGATCCTACTGAAGATGTGACGGTTTCTCCGTATAGAAAAACCGTACCGCCTGCGCCGCCGGTAGTACCGTTCTTGTTGTTGCATTCCGACCCACTCCCACCGTTTGCAGAAACCTCGCCCTCTATCGTTATGGCTCCGCTAGCCCGCACGTCTATGACCCCGCCTCCATTTCCGCCGTGGTAAGCCCATCCGGAAGAACTCGTGCCACCAGAACCGGGCAATACCGGATAATACGGGTCGTCGTAGGTTTTCCCTCCAGAATTGTTGACCCTTCCACCTCCAATGCCTCCATGTCCGCCGCCGGAAGAAATCACTATTTGATCGCTTGAGCTTTCGCTTTTTCCTCTTCTCGGACCATAGGGATCCCCACCAGGGACACTGGCCGTCTGATAAAGACAAAATATTCCCACATAGCCACGCTCATTGGCCGTAAAACGAGAATCTGCGCCAACGAACAAAGAACCGACCTCGAAACGCGGCGATCCTCCAACCAAAACGTCAGACCAGGAATATACGGAACCGCCGCCGGTTATCTCCATCACCCCAGACACATTGACAAGAGCCCCCACGGTTCCGTATGTCTCGTTCGTCTTGGCAGAGCGCACGTCCATTCGCGCGCCGTCGATGACGCGCAGATTTCCGCCAACCGCCAGCTGCTGCGGAACATCCGACCAGAGCGTCGCGCTGCCATGGTGGTTTGTTGCGAAGTCGCCGCCGAACTCGACGCGCGCAGTCGAACCGGACACCACCAAGTCGCCCAGAACGGTCACCGTCCCGCCCTGCTTCGGGAACGCGACGTGACCCGCCGTGACAGTAAGAGAGTCAAGCGTGAGGTTCGTGAAGCTTTCCAGCCGCCCCGTAATACCAGTGCCAAGGCTTTCAAGCATCTTGGCGTCTGAGAACCACAGCGTGCCGAGTCCGCCCTCCGAACGGTAGAGGTCGTTCGACACGAGGGGCAGCGTCCAGTTCTTCATCTTGTAGATGCCCGGCGCAGCGGATATCGTCATGCCCGAGACGTCGCCGTCCTGCTGAAGCGACGTGTCGTAGTGGACTGCGATCATACCGCCTCCGCCGACGCGGCCGGTGTTACTGTTCGTCGGGCACGACGTCGATCCGCCATCCGCCCGCAGAACTCCATTCAAGCCCCTGAACACCGACGTTTCTATGAAGATGCTGCCGCCGGAGCCTGCGGTATTGTCGTTTGCAAGCGCATCCGTGTTGTACTTCGCTGTATTCTCTGCAGACGCGAGGATTGAGCCGTTCACAGTGACAGTGCCGGTCGCAACGATGCGCACCGCTCCTCCGCCGCCACTTATTGAGCTGCCATATTGCGTCCTTCCTCCACTGGATCCAGGGTATACAGGTGCGGCAGGATTGTCGTAAGGAAGCCTACCCCTTCCACGCCATGTTCCGCCATAACCTCCGTGCGACGCCCCGTACTGCGTTACCGTACTTGTCCCCACGCCGCTTCCAAAACCGGGACCAAGACCGGGATTCGCATTTCCAGACCCACCGGTCATGTCGTATCCCTTGCCGTCGACATCAATCTTGCCGCCGGCGGCAATCGTAAGGTTGGAGCACGCAATGAAGATGCGGCTCATGTCGTTGGTGTCTGCCAGATCGTAGTTTCTCGCACAAGTAAGTATGCCCTTCTTGCCGATTGTAATGTCTTCTGCACGGATGCACGTGTTCCAGTTCGTGGTCACCAGGGTGCAGATGTAAGTTTCCGCAAGTTTCAGCGACTTGAGCACGGGCGTCGAATTCGTGATGTAGACGGAGAACGAGTTGTTGATCCACGTGTTTATCACGACGTCGTCGCCGGCCTGCGGCGCGGCGCCCGTTGACCAGTTCGCGCCGTCGTCCCAGTAGCCCGACGCAGCACCATTCCATGTGCAGGTCTGAGCAATGCCGCAGAGGGCTATCAGCGGACAAAGGCAAAGCACTGCGCCCCTAGCTTGCTTTATCATGCGACTCCTTTCAATGCTGTTCAAACGGCCACACTACAACGACTTCACCAGACATTGGTATTATATCATAAATTTTGGCCGCGAATGTTCAGCTTGCGCAAAGGGCATGAATCTAGAGGGGGGCGCTGCATTGTAGCAGCACCCCCTCTCGTGCGGCACCGTCTCGACGCGCGCTGTCAGCGGACGATGCGCACGCGGATGACCGCCTCGGAGGCGGCCAGGGCCTTGACGACGTCGTCCGGCACTGGCGAGTCGGTGTCGATCAGGGAGTAGGCGAAGTCGCCGCGGCTCTTGTTGGCGATCGCGTCGATGTTGACCCCGGCCGTTCCGAGGATCGACGTGAACGTGCCGATCATGTTCGCGACGTTCTTGTGGCAGATCGCCACGCGGCCTGCCTTGTTGGCCGGGCCGAGCGAGCACGCCGGGTAGTTCACGGAGTTGACGATGTTGCCGTTCTCCAGGTAGTCCCGCATCTCCTTGACCGCCATCACCGCGCAGTTGTCCTCCGCCTCGGCGGTGGACGCGCCGAGGTGCGGGATGACGATGCAGCCCTTCTTGCCCGCGGTCGTGGCGTTGGGGAAGTCGGAGACGTAGCGGCGCACCTTGCCGGCCTCGATGGCTTCGAGCACGTCCTTTTCGTTGACAAGCGCGTCGCGCGCGGCGTTTATGATGATGACGCCGGTCTTCATCATGGCGATCGCCTCGGCGTTTATCATGCCCTTGGTGGACTCCAGCGCGGGAACGTGGATCGTGATGTAGTCGCAGGCGCGGTAGATGGCCTCGACGTTCTTGCAGTGCTTTACGGCATGGTCGAGGTTCCAGGCCGCGTCCACCGACATGTACGGGTCGTAGCCGAAGACCTCCATGCCAAGGCAGACGGCGGCGTTCGCGACCTTCTGGCCGATTGCGCCGAGGCCGATGACGCCGAGCCTCTTGCCCTGGATCTCGGTGCCGGCGAACGCCTTCTTGGCCTTCTCGGCGGCCTTGCCGACCGCGGGGTCGGCGGCGTTCTCCTTCACCCACTCGATGCCGCCGACGATGTCGCGGCTCGCGAGGAGCATGCCCGCGATCACAAGCTCCTTCACTCCGTTGGCGTTGGCGCCTGGCGTGTTGAAGACCACAATGCCCTTCTTCGCGTACTCGGCATGCGGTATGTTGTTCACTCCGGCTCCTGCGCGCGCGACCGCCAGCAGGTTAGCCCCCGGGGTCAGCTCGTCCATCTTCGCGGAACGCACGAAGACGGCGTCGGCATCCTCGAACTTCTCGGTGCGGACGTATCCGTCGGGAAGGTTCTCAAGCCCGCAATCCGCTATCGGATTGAGGCAGGTGTACTTGTAGTTCATCTTTCTCCTTCTTTCTTCCGTAGAGTTTATCGTGGAATTGCGCCGTCACGCATGACGGCACACGATATTATAGCACAAATCCCGGCGGCCTGCGACGGCCAAGCGTCATTTCGCTACGGCCGACGCATCAAAACCCGATCCTTCCCCTTCGGGGTCCCTGGATCGTTTTTTAATGCGTTGGAAGTGTCTTAGTGCCCAGCGGCCGTATCCCCCGAGCCGAAGGCGAGCCGCGAAGCGGTGGCTACAGGGGTGCG
>JAFRBA010000029.1 GCA_017405115.1 Kiritimatiellia bacterium | reverse complement strand
CAATCGAAGAAAGGAAAGAATCCATGGCAACAGGAAAAGCACTCGATGGAAAGCCGTATGCGGGAAATCCGCACGTACGGTTTGACGAGGGGGAAGTCGCACCGGCAGCAAAGCCGAGGCGTGGGTCTCTACTCTACAAGACAGAGGACATGACGACCGAGGAGGTGTTCTCCCGGATAATGGCCGGCGAGATGACGGCGGGCGAGATGCGCGCCGTCCTCACCCGCTACCACGAGCGCGGCGTCACGCCCGACGACCTCATGGCCGCGGCGTCTGCGATGCGCGCCGCCGCCGTCCCCGTCCGCTGCGACGACCCCGACGCGGTGGACATCGTGGGCACCGGCGGCGACTTCGCCGGGACGTTCAACGTCTCCACCGCCGCCGCGTTCATCGCCGCCGGCGCGGGGGTCACCATCGCCAAGCACGGCAACCGCGCGGCCACCTCGAAGTGCGGCACGGCGGACGTCCTGGAGGCGCTCGGCTACGACCTCGACACCCCGCCGGAGGCCGTGGCCGAAGGCATCGAGAGGAACGGCATAGGCTTCCTCTTCGCGAAGAACCTGCACCCGGCGATGCGCTTCGTCGCGCCGGTGCGTCGGGAGCTCAAGTTCAAGACCATCTTCAACTACCTCGGCCCGCTCACCAACCCGGCCGGCGTGCGCCAGCACGTGATCGGCGTCGCGGACGCCTCGATGGTGCGCACCTTCGCGGAGGCCCTCGACCGGCTGGGCTCGCGGAGCGCCCTCATCGTCTGCGGCAAGGACGGGCTGGACGAGATATCCACCGAGGGTACGACCCGCTTCGCCATGCTGCGCGACGGCATGGTGAGCGAGGGCGAGATCGACGTCGCCCGCCTCTACGGAGAAAGCCACGGCGTCGAGGAAATCGCGGGCGGAGACCCCGAGGAGAACGCCATGATCCTTACCGGGGTCCTGAAGGGCGGCCTGCGCGGGGCGTACCGGATGGCGGCAGTGGTGAACGCCGCCGCCGCCATCTGGATGGCGGACAAGGCGCGGAGCCTGCGCGAGGGAATCGGCGTCGCAGAGCGATCCATCGACACCGGCGCGGCATACGCCAAGCTCAGGGCCTTCCTCGGCGACTCCGCCAGGGAGAAGACGGACATCCTCGGCATGCTGTCCTCCCGCAGACGCGCCGACGCCGAGCGCGGCGAGCGCGTGCGCGACTTCGCCGCGGCGTTCCGCAGCCCCGGTCTCCACGTCATCGCCGAGCTGAAGAAGGCGAGCCCCTCGAAGGGCCTCATCCGCCCGGACTTCCGTCCGGCGGACCTCGCCCGCGAGCTCTCGGAGTCCGGCGCCGCGGCGCTCTCGGTGCTGGCCGAGCCCCACCGATTCCTCGGCAGCGAGGCGTACGTGCGCCTCGCGCGGGAGGCCAGCGACCTGCCGATACTCTTCAAGGACTTCGTCACCACGGAGTACCAGGTGCTGCGCGCGCGCGCCGCCGGGGCGGACGCAGTGCTCCTCATCGCCGCCGTGCTGGACGACCCGTCGCTCAGGCGCCTTCTCGCCTGCGTGCGGGGGTATGGCATGGAGGCGCTCGTGGAGACGCACACTGCGGACGAGATCGCCCGCGCCGTCGACGCGGGCGCGAAGGTCGTCGGCGTCAACTGCCGCGACCTCCGCACCTTCACCACCGACACGTCCATCACCGCGGACCTCGTCGGCAGGATACCCGACGGAATCGTGCGCATAGCCGAAAGCGGCATCGGTTCCGTAGCGGACCTCGTGTCGCTGCGCGCTGCGGGCGCGGACGGATTCCTCGTGGGCGAGTCGCTCATGCGCGCGGAGCGTCCGGGCGAAAGACTCCGCGAACTGCTCGCGGGCTGAACCGACATCCCGGCAACAAATTCAAACCTGAAAGGAACACTCAAATGAACGCAAATCCAAATGGACACTTCGGGCCGTACGGCGGCCAGTACGTCGCCGAGACCCTGATGGGGCCGCTCGCCGAACTGGCGGCGGCATACGACGCGGCAAAGGCCGACCCCGGGTTCAAGCGCGAGTTCGGCGAGATACTGCGCGACTACGTTGGGCGCGAGTCGCCGATCACCGTCTGCCGGCGGCTCTCGGAGCACCTCGGCGGCGCGACGATCGTCCTCAAGCGCGAAGACCTGAACCACACGGGCGCGCACAAGGTGAACAACACCATCGGTCAGGCGCTGCTCGCGCGGCGCATGGGCAAGAAGCGCCTCATCGCCGAGACAGGCGCCGGCATGCACGGCGTCGCCACCGCGACGGTGGCGGCGCTCTTCGGAATGCCGTGCGAAGTTTACATGGGCGCGATCGACGTGGAGCGCCAGAAGCCGAACGTCGACCGCATGCGCATGCTCGGGGCGAAGGTCCACGCCGTCACCGAGGGCAGCGCCACGCTCAAGGACGCCATGAACGAGGCGCTCCGCGACTGGGTGACGAACTGCGACGACACGTTCTACGTCATCGGCACAGTGGCAGGCCCGTATCCGTACCCGGACATGGTGCGCGACTTCCAGCGCGTCATCGGGGACGAGGCGCGCCGCCAGTGCCTCGACAGGTTCGGGCGGCTCCCGGATCAGGCCATAGCATGCGTCGGCGGCGGATCCAACGCAATGGGCCTCTTCGCGGGCTTCCTCGACGACAAGGAGGTGAAGCTCGTCGGCGTGGAGGCCGGCGGCAAGGGGATCGCGACGGGCGAACACGCCGCGTCGATCAACGGCGGCAGGCTCGGCGTCCTCCACGGCGCCAAGACGATGCTCCTGCAGACGGGCGACGGCAACATCATCGACACCTATTCCGTCTCGGCGGGGCTCGACTACCCGGGAGTCGGCCCGGAGCACTGCTTCCTCCACGACACCGGCCGCGCCGAGTATGCCGTAATTAACGACGACGAGGCGATAGCCGCGTTCGACGCGCTCTGCCGATTCGAGGGCATAATACCGGCACTGGAGTCGAGCCACGCACTCGCAGAGGCGATCAAACGCGCCCCGACGCTGCCAAAGGAGACGATACTTCTCGTCAACCTCTCGGGCCGCGGCGACAAGGACATGGAGAATGTAAGCAAATGGAAAATGAAAAATGGAAAATGAAAAATGAAAAATGGAGAATGCAGAAATGTAGAACCAAGGAAAGGAATCTTGACATGAAAAGAATCACAGAATCTTTCGCTAAGGCGAAATCCGAAAATCGCGGCGCGTTCGTCGCGTACCTCACGATGGGATATCCGACGCGGGAGGCGAGCGAGGCCGCAGCCGACGCCCTGATCGCTGGGGGCGCCGACATAATCGAGCTGGGTGTTCCGTTCTCCGATCCGTTTGCGGACGGCGGGGTGATCAGGAGCGCCGCGTACGAAGCGCTTCGCCAGGGAACGACGCTTGCCGACGTCCTCGGGATAGCCGCAAGTCTGCGCGCGAAGCACCCGGACACGGGGCTCGTGCTGTTCTCCTACTACAACCTCATCTTCTCGATGGGGCTGGAGAAGTTCGCGGCGGCGGCGGCGAAGGCCGGCGTGGACGCGGTGCTTGCGGTCGACCTTCCGCTCGAGGAGAGGGAGGAGCTTCTCGCGGTGCTGCGTCCCCACGGAGTCGGCTACGTGCCGCTCATCGCCCCCAACACGCCGATGGAGCGCGTTGTGGAGAGCGCGAAGGGGATGGACGACAGCTTCCTCTACGTCATCACCGTCAAGGGCACGACCGGTGAGCGCCGCGAACTGCCGCCGGAGCTGACGGAGCGGCTTGACGCGATCCGCGCCGCGGTGTCCGTGCCGATAGCCGCTGGCTTCGGCATTTCCACGCGCGCGCAGGCCGACCTCATATCGCGCCACGCGGACGGATTCATCGTCGGTTCGGCGCTGGTGAAGCGGCTGGACGAGAAGGGGACGCTGGCCGGAGCCGTCCTGCCGTGAGCGTGCAGCCCAAGCTCAAGGTATGCGGCGTCAACGACGCGGCATTTGCAGCCGCCGCGGAGGCGCGGGGCGTCGACTACCTCGGCTTCATATTCGCCGAGGGGTCGCCGCGCCGCGTCACGCCCGACGAGGCCGCCGCGATTACGGCGCGACTTTCGGGCGCGGCTCGCCGCGTCGGCGTGTTCGTGCGCGAGACGCCGGATGAGATTGTGCGCGTCATGCGTCACGCCGGGCTTGACGTCGTGCAGCTGCATCGCCGCGCGTCGGAGACCGACGTAGCCGCGCTCCATGCGGCCGGATACGAGGTGTGGACGCTTGCAGGCGGAGCGCCGGGGGACGCTGTGCTGTTCGACTCGTCGCACGGCGACGGCGAGACGGCGCTCCGGAGAGGGCCGTGGCGGACCGTCCTCGCAGGCGGCATCTCGGCGGAGAACGTCGCCGCCGCGCTTTCCCTACGCCCTGACGTGATCGACGTGAGCGGCTCGCTCGAGACCTCCCCCGGACGCAAGGACGTCTCGCTTCTGGACGAGTTCGTCCGCGCTTTCCGCAATATCGCTATGCGGCTGGTTTCGGACGGGGCGGAATAGGCGGGGATGAAGGGCTGGCGCGGACGCGCGGCGGATGTCTTCGCAGAACCAGGCGCAATCGCGGCAAAAATGAAGTCCGTCCTGGCGACACACCCAAATGGGGCGGTTGCCAAGCGTTTCGCGATTTTTGGCAATTGAATGCTGATTTTGTGTCAAAAATGTGCGTCTCGCCATTGATTTTGTGTCAGAAATGTGCTATACTATGCGGCGAAAGGCGCATAATAGATGAAAAGAGATGTAGAAGTGGAATTTTCTCGCTGGAAAGAGCGAAAGGATCGTAAGCCGCTCGTCCTTATGGGTGCCAGACAGGTTGGGAAGACCTGGCTTATGGAGAATTTCGGGCGCAAGAACTTCAGTAAGGTTCATATCTTCGATTTCGTTGCCATGCCAGATCTGGCAACAGTATTCAAGGCGACGAAGAATCCTGATGAGATATTGCCAAAGCTTGAGATAATTTCCGGCGCGAAGATTGACAGGCAAAGGGACGTACTTGTCCTTGATGAAATTCAGGACTGCGGAGATGCGCTGAATTCACTAAAGTATTTCCACGCGAAATGTCCTTCTCTTGCCGTAATGGCCGCCGGGAGCCTTCTCGGCGTCAATTTGAAGAAGAAGAAGGACGGGACAATCGAACCGCCGAAAACTTATCCTGTCGGAAATGTGGAGATTGTGGACGTGGAGCCTGTCTCATTTCCCGAGTTTCTGCGCGAGAAAGACAATGCGCTCTGGGAGTATTACATGTCTGTTCAAGGCGTTGAACCCTTGCCCGAGATATTCCACAGACGCCTATGGGACGCATACTGCGTCTACCTGACGGTGGGCGGGATGCCGGAGGTTGTTGCAAGCCATTTGTCGGAAGGTGATCCTGCGCATGTGCGGAAACTGCAGCAGGATCTCGTCACGCTTTACGAGAACGACATCGTGAAGTACAATGGCGAGATTGACGCGGCGAAGATTCTTGCCGTGCTCAGGTCTGTTGTGCCGCAACTCGCGAAGGAAAACAGCAAGTTCATCTACGGCGCGCTCCGCAAAGGAGCCAGAGGGCGCGGATACGAAGAAGCCATCGAATGGCTCGTGTCCGCGCGAATGGTGAGGCGTGTGCGCAATCTCGACGCAATCGAGTATCCTCTTTCCGCCCATGACTTGCGCAACTCCTTCAAGCTCTATCTTAACGACATCGGGATGCTCAAGGTCTCTGCCGGGATCACTGACGATTCCCTGATTCTCGACAGGGATTTCGCGTTCAAGGGGCGTTTTGTCGAAAACTATGTTTTACAGCAGCTGGCAGGCAGAATCATTGGACAAGTCCATTATTGGGCCGAACGCGCCGACAGGGAGATTGACTTCGTGATCCAGCATAAAGACAACGCCGTTCCTGTGGAGGTGAAGGCCGGCGGCGACAAAAAGGCATCGTCATTCAAGGGATTCGTCAATTCTCGCCGTCCGAAGTTCGCGATCCGCTTCTCCGGACGAAACCTGAAGAGGGATGGCGCTTTCGTGAACATCCCGCTTTATCTTGTGCCTAGATTCGCCGCGTGCCTTCAGTAACTGCCCCTTTTCTTGCATCCCCCGCACCCCCTCATCCTCCTTGCTATCTCTTTCCTGGCGCGAACGCGCGGCGGATATGTCGCAGACCAAGGCGATAGAGCGGCAAAAATGAAGTCCGCCCCAGGACCTGGTACCTTGGATTGTTTCTGGAAACGGAGCGCTTCAAAAGTTTGCTCTCCCCCTTGACACAGTTTATACATATTTTATATAATACGCGGCGATGGAGATATCAGGTAGATGAAGAGGCTTTTCGAGATAGACAGGCTGATGACGAAGTCGTTGACGAAACAGATATGCGACGGGTACAGGACAGCCATTGCGGACGGACGCCTCGGCGGGGGCGACCGGTTCCCGACGTGCCGCGAGATATGCGACGAGTTCGAGGTTTCGATGATTGTCTCCGCCGCCGTAGTGCGCCAGCTCGGGCGCGAGGGGCTGATCCGTTCGCGTCCGCATTCGGGGAGCTTCGTCGTTCCGCAGGAGTCCACGGCGTGGAGGGGCACGGTGCTTTTCGTGAACGCCGGCGGCACAGTCTCGGCATACGCGAACGTGCTTGTGGCGACGCTGCGCGAAAGCCTCACCGAGGCGGGGTTCCTTTTTGCGTCCATAGACATGCCGTCGCGTTTCATCGGCAAGGTGGATGTCGCGAGGCTGTCTGCTGCGCTTGCGTCGCGTCCGAAGCTGGCCGTGCTGCTGCACGCGAGGCCTGAAGCGCTTGCCGCCGTCGCCAAGGCCGGGGTGGACTACGTGGTCCTGGACGACGGCGCGAAGCCGCGCGGCGGCAAGATGCCCGGCTCTTGCCGTGGCGCAGTCGTCACCGACTACCGCGCCGCCATCGCCGATTTCGCGGCGCACTGCAAGGAGTCTGGAATCCGCCGCGTCATAGAGGTCGGGTTCGAGAAGGACTATGCGTCCGCCGCTTCCGCGCTCAGGCGCAAGGGAGTCGGCGTTTCCACTCTCCGAGTCAAGGAGACGCCGGACTTCCAGTGGTACGGCAACGTTCAGCGCGCGGGGCTCGCCGCCGTCGACAAGCTGCTTGAGAAGGGCAAGGGTGCGCTTCCCGACCTCGTGTACTTCACCGACGACTATCTCGCCTCGGGCGCGCTATTGTCGTTTGCGCGGCATGGCGTAAGATTCCCTGATGATACCCGCTTTGTATCGCTTGCGACCAAGGGCTTCGAGCCGGTGTGGTGGCAGGAAGTGACGAGAATCGAGTGGGATTGGTTTGCGCAGGGCAAGACGCTTGCGCGGCGGATCGTCGATTTGCTGGAGTCTCGCACAGAGCGCATCGACGCGGCGATTTCGCCGGTGTACGCCGTTGGCGACACGTTCCCGGCGTCAAAGGAGGCGGCGAGGTGAGACTAATGGGCTGCGAGTTTTTAAGGCCGGAAGACCGGCTACGTGCGTTTTGCGCTGGGATCGGCAATCGTGAGATCCGTGAACCAGCGGCGCATGAAGCCGCGATCGCGCGTGATGAGCGCATCTGCGCATTCCATCGCATGTGCGCCGACGAGGAAGTCCGGAACGACGGCGAGGCGCGTGGAACCTTTCGACTTCTGCGCAGCGCGGGCAAGACGCCATATCGAGCCAGCACGGAGCGCGGCAGTTTCGGGTATGGGCGAATAGGCTATGCTGATGCTTGCCATGCGTCTGCGAAACTCCGCCTTGTCGTTGAAACCGGCCGACGCCTCCGCCCATACAACGTCACAGGCGACGAGACTGTCGAGCGGGGAGAGTCCGCAGAGGAAGTCAATTGCCGCCTGCGAAAAGACGGGATCGTCCTTGAGGATGTCAAAGATGATGTTCGTATCCACTGCGTAAATCATCAGCGCCCCCGCATTTCCGCTATGAGATCGTCTGTACTGATGCCGTCGAACGCGCCTTTCAGACAACCGCGCATTTCCTCCAAAGCCTTGCGTCTCCGGTCCTGCATGGACATTTCCGGCTTCTGTGCGGTCATGAAAAGGCTGTTGCCTTTGACGCTGAACGCGAAGACCATGCCGGGCCGGAAGCCGAGCTGCGTCCGGAACTGCTTCGGGATCGTGATCTGTCCGCGTTCGCAAAGTGTCGCTGTTGTCATTTCATCATCCTTTCCTGCTGAAAATTCATACCGAATTATACCACAGGTATGGATTGTCAGTCAAGGAGACAGGTTCGCGTACAAAGATTTCACATATTGCCACATTTGGTATTACACCATTTGGTGTTATACCAAAAGGTGCAACGTCTCTTACCGTACATACAAGGAGGCGGCATGACGAAAGCGGGGATGCTTAGTTTTGAAACCTAACAAGGAGAAAACAATGAAAAAAGTACATGAAATTGTGAAGAAGCAATTGACGGCAATCGTCTGTGCCGTATTTGCGATCTTCGCGTCAGTGGACGCTTGGTCCGACACAATCTGGGTTGACGCCGCAAACTACGGGAAAGCGATTCCGTCCGAGGGCGCGATTGCTGCGGGCGCATCGCAGGAGGTCTTGACGCCGACGCGATGTCCGATTCGGACTGGGAAGATCGTCAACGGTAGAATCGATATCAAGTCCGAAGTCCCGTACAGTGTGGAATGTCTGTAATTTCAAAAGTAAGAAAGGAACAAAAACATGATCAAAAAAGTTGTCCATGGAAATCCGCGCGTTGCTCCTCAGCGCCGCGACGGCGGCACGGGTTGGTTTGATGAGGGGAATTCGCAGGGGTCTCTACGAAACAATAATAGGAGAACACGGCTTAAGCTGCGCACATTCCTTTTGTCTGCTGTTGTGAGCGCTATACTGCCGTGTGCTGCCGCCAATCTCGTCTTCAACGGCAGTTTCGAATCGTACACAGGTTCTATTACAGCTAACTCAGGCAAGTTTCAGTATTTTAGCAATAATCCCAATAATTTCCTTATGCCAGACAATTGGACCGAAATAACATTAGGGAGTACCGGTCTATCAACGGCGTCTGATGGAACATGGAAGGACTCTAAAGAAGTTATTGATGGAAACGTAGTCTTATTTTTGCAAAAGAACTGTAGCCTGTCTCAGTCGATTAGCATCCCAGAGGCTGGAAGATATCGCATACAGTTCAAGTATGCTGCGAGAAGCCAGAATTATCCAAATGGACTCATCCATATTGAAATAGACGGGATGGAAGTGGGATGTGTTGACAGTGGATCATCGCAAACGTATCGTCTTGCGCACATGGAGACAGAACTCACCGCAGGCTCACATACGCTAGTAATTCGACATGACAACAGTCAACAGGAGAATGCTTGCTCCACCATTGATGTGGTTTCAATTTTCAAGGCGGAAGAGGGCAATCTAATAGCGAATGGAAGTTTTGAGTCTTACACCGGGTCTATTACAGGAACTTATCAGTATCTTGACAGTGCCCATATACTTGACGTTTGGACTAGGCACAAGGGGGT
>JAFRBA010000254.1 GCA_017405115.1 Kiritimatiellia bacterium | reverse complement strand
TCGGGCTTTTAGCCCTCACGAGAAGGAGATACCGATGACACCAGTTTCACACGGGAAGCCGTGTGCGGGAAATCTGCACGCACGGTTTGATGAGGGGGCTTCCGCATCGGAAGAACCGAGGCGGAATGCTCTACTCCACAACGATACCACACTGCAATTAGATATTGAGCACTTTCGAGCGATAGGGAAGGCCAGCATTTGCTTAGATGAGATTACGGTTCTTGCCGGCGTAAACGCCAGTGGCAAGAGTACGCTTGCGCATTTATTTCATTCGCTTGTCAACCTCAATGCAGTTTATCCGACTTCGCTTGAGAAGTATTTCTGGGACAAGTTGTCGCGGATTGTTGATGCTGTGGAAGATTTACGGTGGAATATTGACCATGTTGGCGAATCTCGCACTGCGGCCGCTCGCATGGCAGACCGGATTTTTCATCCGCAATTGCATAAGAAGCCCATGTCGGATTTGCTGTCCGATTTCAACGCCTTTCAAAAAGTGTCGCTGGATCTGTGTGCGAGCAGACTTTCCGTTGATGATGTGCGCCGCGCATATTCTGCATTTGTGAGAGAACTGAGAATAGATTTTAAATCTGCGTCCAACGCTTCAGAACAACCCGATCCAGCGGAAATTGAATCTTTTATAGCGGCGAAGGTTGACGAAACTCTGACCGCGTATGACAAAGCTAGATTGAACAGAGACTACAATGCGTTCCTTTCTGGCGATTACAGATCGGAGTTGTTACTGCTGGATACTGGCGCGGTTTCCTTGAAGGAAGGGGATAGCCTGGTTTATGCAACAAACCGTGTTTCCGGCAGCGAGCCAACGCGCATACAGTCACCGCTAAAGCCGCTCTACGGAGTGGATAGGGCCCTGTACGTTGAATCACCTTGGATGAGTATGCCGGTAGTTCGTGAAAATGGCGTTCTTGACCTGCACGATGGATTCCCGGTGCTGAGGCGCAATGCAATGGATTCCGATGCATCTCTCTTTTCGATTTTGTCTGGCTCCCTTGATTCGATTGAGAATGAGGTTGGTGCGCTGGATGCGCTATTTGGCGGCACTTATCCGAAATTCAAATGGATGTACAGGCGAAATGACGGTAGATCATTTGACCTTGAAGCCTGCGCGACGGGTATCCGTTCGCTCGCGATCTTGAATGCCTATTATCAATGGGGCGCACTGGACAGCAAGACCCTTTTGATTATTGACGAGCCGGAAGCTCATCTGCATCCGCAATGGATTGTTGAATATGCAAAGATTCTTGTCCGGCTTGTAAAGGAAATCAAGGTGCGGCTGTTGATTACAACGCACAGCCCCTACATGGTCCGGGCTTTGCGCAACGTGTCCGAATCGGAATTGTCGCAAAGCAAGATCAACTTCTATCTATCCGAGTACGACAAGGATTACCAGTTTACTTATCGTTCGACTGGGACGGACATCTCTCCTATTTTCAAAGTGTTCAACGTCGCATTGGACGAGATAGCCAGCTATCAAGAGGATTAGACATGTTATTTCTTGACGAGTATATCTTCGGTAATTGGCGTCATTCAGCGAGCAAGACGCTTGATCGTCTTTTAGAGCACGAATGTCGTCCGGCAAGAGGAACTGCAGAAGGGCAGAATGTTCGGCTCGGAGGTGTCTTGGAGCAAGAACGACAGACCATTCAGCGAGTTTTCGGGGGAAGCATAATTCCATGTCTGCCGGGAGATGAGATAGAGCGACAGCGCGCGCAAAAATCTGGCGAGCCGCAAAACCCCAGCGCTGATGCCTATGTAGCGCAGGAGCAAGGAGATATAGCGGACAAATCGACGCAGCTTGTATTGCTGGAATGTAAATACAGGGTGCAGACGGAGAATGTGCACGCCCGCGCCAAGAAGGCGAAAAACCTTTATTATGAGTTATGCAGTAAATTTGATTCTTCACGAGCATTCCTCAAAGCAGAGGGACGAGTCTGCCGCAGAACGGAAATCGCGATTTTCAATGCAGCGGCGGTTGACGACATGCGCGACGCACTTGAATCATGGTGCATAGGTGAAGACCGTCTTGTGTTCAAGGTCGTAGATACGGAGAAACTTGCAAGTTCGGGTTTGATTGGCATGGAGGTGATATCATGACGCCTTTTACTGTCGACGCTCCTGTCCGTCGGGCACACGGCTACGTGGACTTCTGGAAGGTTGCCTGTTCATACAGGGTTATTTTGCCAGTCACCCAGTATTTTGAAAGGAGCTTATGATGAACGAATGTGGTTGCATATTCTGCGGTAATAAAGAAGCGAGGGAACGGCGATTGGTCAGTTTTTGGGCATCTGAGATATCGTGCCAGACTTGCGGAAAATACATTGTCTTTGATGAGGTGTCGTATGATAGTAACATGCTTGGTTGTTTTGGTTCATTTCTTTTTTATCGCCGGCATCTGGAGGGGAAGTGTGATACTGCTGTTATCGGACCATCTGACAAGTTCCTCGAGGATCGCCAGGGTGATGGAATGGCGTATTTTAAGCTTGATGATAAAATAGTAGAGGCGTTTCTTCCACGGGATTTTACTGAGCGAATTGATCTAATCCTTCGATGCCTCACGCATCAATCGCGATATTTGGGGGACGTGGTGAACCTGGATCAATCTGCGTTGGGGCGACTGTTCTTCTTGGGGAATAGAAGTGCAGGGGCGGATTCTACCGACTATGAACAAGACTTTACTAATCAGGTGAAATATATTTGTGACTATCTGACAGATAGGAACTATGTACTTCAAGCTGGTGATTCGTTTCATTTGCAAGTGGCTCCCGCAGGGTGGGCGCGAGTAGACGAATTGCAAAAGAATCTTAATGCGAAATCAAAGACTGCTTTCGTTGCCATGAAGTTTTGCGATGATACGAAGCCTTTGCGTGAAGCGATCAAGGCTGGCATAATTAACGCGGGTTTCAAGCCTATAGTTATGGACGAGCTCGAACATAACAACCAGATTGTTCCCGAGATGCTCTATCAAATCAAACAGGCGAGATTCCTTGTCGTGGATGAGTCAGATTGTAATTTAGGTGCATATTATGAGGCTGGGTATGCGGCAGGCATGGGCAAACCTGTCATACACATCTGCAACAAAACGCGATTCAACGATGCCGCACATTTTGATGTGAGGCAAGTTAATACGATCATGTGGACGTCAGACAACATAGACGATTTATCGAGGCGATTAGCTAAGCGGATTGAAGCCACCGTAGGTAATATTCATCAAGGCCACATTCACCATCAAAATGGATTATAAAATGAAAGCAAGTATTTTAGCCATAGTGTTGATGGTGTCGTGTGTTGGCGTGTCTGACACATGGACAGACTCGGAAACTGGTCGGACATGGTCATATCGTAAAGTAGGCAATACGGCTTAGATTACTCGAGGGCAGTATTCTAATTGGACAGGTGAGTTGATTATACCAGACAAGATGGATAATCTGGCCGTTACATCTATTGGGGAGTGTGCTTTTTTTAGGTGCAGTGGCTTAACTGGTAGGATAATAATTCCGTACAGTGTAACGAATATTGGTAGTCTTGCATTTTGCGATTGTTCTGGTCTTTCCGGCGACCTGAATATACCCATCGGAGTGACACGTATAGGCTCATCGGCATTTACTGGATGCAGTGGATTGAATGGCTCGCTTGCAATTCCTGATGGTGTAATGGATATCGGTTATCGGGCTTTTTATAATTGTTCAAATCTACGTGGCCCACTATCTTTCCCAAATTGTGTAACGAATATTGGTGAGTATGCCTTTTATTGTTGTAGCAATCTTGTTGGGGAGGTAATAATCCCTGCTGGTGTTACAATGATAGCCACTGGAGCGTTCTGCGGTTGTAGCAATTGGTATAGATGCATTCCATAGCTGCAGTGGCTTGACTGGCAACTTGGTGATTCCCAATAGCGTAACCAATATTGGTGATCGCGCTTTTTGCGGTTGTTCAGGATTTACTGGCGATTTGAATTTGCCAAGTGGTGTGAACTATATTGGATCTTCTGCGTTTTCGGGATGCAGAGGATTGAATGGTTCGCTTGCAATTCCTGATGGTGTAATGAATATCGGTGATTGGGCTTTTGCTAATTGTTTAAATCTACGTGGCCCACTTTCTTTTCCAAATTGTGTAACGAATATTGGTGAGTATGCCTTTTATTGTTGTAGCAATCTTGTCGGGGAGGTAATAATCCCTGCTGGTGTTACGAGTATTCCTCAAGGCGCCTTCGGGCATTGTAGAAAAATTACAAAGGTGATAATTATGGACGGCGTTCAGAGTATTAGTGCATTTGCTTTTTCTATTTGTACTAGCTTAACATATGTGCTCATACCTGATTCTGTTGTTAGTATTGAGGAAAACGCATTGCCCGCACAGCGGAGGCTTTGCATATCTAAAAATTATTCTGGAAATCTTAGCACCGGAAATAGTGCCTATCCAGCTTGGCCTGTTATTCGGTATGATCCAATTCATACGGTTTTTTTCGACTTGTCAGGCGGTGACGGAATGATAGATTCTGTAAATGTTAAAGTCGCGGCAAAGTATGGCACTTTGCCATCGGATGTGTGGAAAGCCGGATATTCTTTTGTCGGTTGGGGCTTGGGAGGAGAAAGAATATCTGAAGATTCCATCGTTACGAATCTGCAAGATCATGTTTTGGTGGCGCAATGGAGTCCGTTAGTATATGAAGTCGGTTTTAATCTTGCAGGTGGAACCGATGTGTCGGGCATATTGAATGTGACATTTGATGCAATTTACGGCGAATTGCCAACTCCCTCGCGATTGGGATATTCGTTTGATGGGTGGATAATAAACGGCGAAAAGATAACGAGCGAAACTCTTGTTTCCACGCCGTCAAATCATGTCTTGACGGCCAGCTGGTTGCCAAACAAATACCCAATGGTGTTTAATGCAAATGGCGGTTTAGGTGGCTGTACTCTAATGCAGGATTATGATACGCCAGTTGCTGCGCCTGTAGTGAGTCGCGCGGGCTATTCGTTTACAGGATGGTCTCCGTCAATCTTGACCAATGTGCCAGCTGAGTCATTGGAGTTTGTTGCGCAGTGGGATGTTAACAGTTATGAAGTTTCTTTTGATCTGAATGGAGGCATAGGAGAATTAGGTTCTGTAGAATTAATATATGATAGCAATTATGGGGAGTTGCCAGTACCTGAACGAGATGACCATACATTTCTCGCTTGGGCGTTATATGGGAATATGGTTGATGCTGATACAATTTTGACTACAGCTTCTAATCATGTTTTAACGGCGATATGGCGGCGATGGAAAACGTCGTTGTCCGATTCTGCTATTGGCGGCAAGACATTGAAGAAACTGTATCCTAAGGATTACGCCTATTTGACGGATGTGGTATTGGAGGAAGAGGTTACACGGCTCGCGGATAGTTTCTTTGATGGTTGTAATGAGATCGTCCGTCTGACTTTGCCTTCAACGCTGACGTCGATAGGTTATGACGATTTGCCGCCGAAAATCAAGGAGTCACTTGCTTACGATACCGATGGTTTTATGATTTATCAAGGTTGGCTGCTGGGCTATCGCGATAAAGAGGCGGCATCGTTGACGGTGCCGGAGGGCGTGATTGGAATAGGTAGTTGCGCGCTTGCGGAGATGTACGACCTTGAAACGGTTAATCTGCCGCAATCGCTTAAGTACATCGCAGGGGGAGCGTTCCGCGAGGATACGTATCTTGACAATCTGGTGATACCTGATGGTGTTGAAATCATAGGCGACGGGGCATTTGAGGATTGTTCTTTCATTCAGACGATGACGCTTGGCAATGGAATCAAGTCGGTCGGGGCGCGGGCGTTCGCGGGATGTACGCAGCTTTCTGGTGTAGTGTTCGGCGAGGGGCTTGTTGAAATCGGTGCGGAGTCGTTCGACGGATGCTGGCGCATGCTTTCGGTTTCACTGCCGCTTTCAGTCACGAATGTTGTTTCGACGGCGTTTAGGGGCTGCACGTCCCTGACAGGCGTGGCAATACCGACGCATGGCGGCAGGGTGTCCAATTGGTTCGCGCCTATCTATTCGCAAATTCGTGATGTGACGTTGCTGGAGGATGAATTGGATATTTGCGTTGGCATGTTCAAGGGGTGTAGTTCCCTTATGTCCATCCATTTGCCGGATTCGGTCACGAACATAGCGGCACAGGCGTTCTACGGGTGTTCGTCATTGACAGAAGTGCGGCTGCCGGAAAGTCTATCGACGCTTGGTAGCGAGGCGTTCCGAAATTGTTCGTCCCTGACGGCGGCGGCACTTCCAGAGAATGTCACGAGCATCGGATCGCGCGCGTTCCAGGGATGCTCGAATCTGTCGGCGCTCACGTTGCCGCGTGGACTTGGGGCGCTGCCGGACTACGTGTTTGCGGGTTGCTCGTCGCTTGATTCCTTCGTGGTGCCTGCGGCGGTGACGAATCTCGGTAACTACATCGTATCGGGTTCCACCACTGCGATCTACTATCTCGGCAATGCGCCGGCGTATGGCGCGAACGTATATGGCAACGCGAGCGGAAGCCTCAAGAGCTACGTGATCCTCGGCACGAAGGGCTGGGACGGACGGCCCAATTCGCGCGACATACCCGCATCGTGGAACGGGCGCGACATCCTCACGTGGTCCGCGAACCAGTTTGACGTGACGTTCGACGCGAACGGCGGACTATTTTCTCTGGACGCCACAGATACTTACATCTGCGAGGAGACGACGTATACGGGATATGTCCTGCCGCCAGTCGACCCTGTTCGCGCGGGAATGGATTTCGATGGGTATTGGACTGCGCAAAGCGGAGGTACGCGAATCTTTACGTCCACCCGGGTGCTGCTAACCAAATCACACATGCTATATGCACACTGGATAGCGAATACATCCATGAAGCTTACACTGAAGCCCAACAGCACCACACGCGGATCGGTGAGTGGCGGCGGAGAGTACATGGTTGGCGCGACGGCGACGCTGAAGGCGGCGGCGAAGACGGGCAATGCGTTCGCGGGGTGGTTCACCGACAAGGCCTGCACGAAGCCGCTGAACCCGAAGGGCTACGACAACCGCAACCCGACGGTGAAAATCGTCGTGCCGGAGAACGACACGACGATCTACGCCAAGTTCGTGACGAAGGGTGACGACAAGGCGGCCCTGAAGTTCGATGCCGCTACGAAGAAACTCGCGACCACGCCCGCCAAGGCGACGGCAGGCACCAAGTTCTCGCTGTCGATCGGCGCGTCG
>JAFRBA010000253.1 GCA_017405115.1 Kiritimatiellia bacterium | reverse complement strand
TAATCTCGGTAGGATATCGTGTGAATTCCAAGCGTGGCACAAAGTTCCGCCAATGGGCAACAAGGGTCCTGAAGGAATTCCTCCTGCGCGGACTTGTGCTCGACAAGCGTATCGGGAAACTTGAGAAGCGCATGACCGCCGCCGAGCGCTCAATAGACACGATCATCTATACGCTGATGCCGACTCTGCCCGAAAACCGTGAGCCAATCGGATTTCATGCATGAGCTAACTAACCACCCCCACCCCCCACTAACGACTAACCACTAGCCACTAACAACTACGCACTAACGACTAACGACTAGCGACTAACGACTAGCCGGCAACAACCCACTTTTGCAACATTGAAAAAACGCCATTCCATAAAAAGAGCATAGTGCACCTTTTTTTGGAATCGGTGATTGACTCACGGCGTCCCGAATTGGTGCTGAAACCCGAACTAATCCAATAGAAACAGGTGCTCACCTCGGAGAAGCGGCACGCATGCCGCTTCACTTGGTAGGGACTACCCACTACCACCCACTAACCACTAGCCACTAACGACTAGCCACTAACGACTTGCCTATAACTTGTTCATTGATGTCTTAACGCAGAGTAGCAGAGACGCAGAGGAGCGGAGGGCTGTTGAAGCGTCTGCTTCGCACCTCTTCAATTCATCATTCACGCCAACACTCAAACAAGTCTCTGCCACTCTGCTTCTCCGCCTCTCTGCGTTAAAATCCCGTCGCCATCAAAGTTATCCTCATTTACATTCCCGTACGCAGCGCGGGCGGTGGGCTAACGACTAACAACTAACGACTAACCACCCGTCCCTTTCGTCCCTTCTGTCGCTTATATCCCTTCTCGCACCACCCACTAAGCACTAGCGACTAACGACTAACAACTAACCACTGACAACCCCCTACCATACACGCTACCGTTTTGGTATAATTGAACCGCCATGTCAAAGCAAGGATTCCGAGATTTCATCTTCTCCACGAATACGGACGGAAGCGGCAAGGCCGCATTTTGCGCCCGTACGTTTGGTGTAAAGGTATGGTTGGCAATGTTGGGGTTACTGTTCGTGACAATAACTTGTCCATGCAGGGCTGAAGTCACGAACCCGAAACTCTATGCAGCAAGTGGAATCTTCTATTATTGGTTTCCTGGACTGGAAAAGACAGCCGGGTTTGCAGTGTGGGGTGGGCCCGATCCGCTAGACTGTTTCAAACATGACCTTTGGGATGCATGTTCTGAGGATTTCGAGCAGTTTGTTTTGCAACGTCTTCGTGATTCGTATGGTTTGGACAAAAAACGAGAATCGATTGCAGGGGAAGCCATTCAATCAGTCACTTTCAGTCATACGGACATATCCTTCACATGGGAGAAACTGACGGTCCTTTCTCCGGATCCGGTGATGGCTGCTGATGTTGCGAATGCCGGCCTAGATGTCCTGTATGATGTTGGATTCAAGAAGAGGGGAACTAATACGATGTTCAAGGTGATGGTTCGTGCTGCAATTCCAACCAATGCCGTCACAACCGAAATAGTCCAGCGACTTGAAAACATGCGTGGGAAATGGTGCGACAGTCCGTAGCCCCGCTTGCAAACTGGCAACACCGGCCCCACGCCCACACTTGAAATTGGGGGAATCCCCGAACACGGAATCTGCCGCCGCGCCGCGCCGCTTTTTGGTATAATATACATTGTCAGAAACGGGAACGCATCTGACCTCATAGCCCTGCGACGAAAGCCGCCGCGGAGCGTGACAAAATCGCAAGAAGGGAGCAGTGGCGATGGCAGGCATTTTTGAAGTGGACGAGGCCAAATGCGTCAAATGCGGCGCATGTGTTCGCGACTGCGCCTTCCGGGCGCTTAAGATGGAGGACGGCGCGCCGCGCATGGCCTTTCCCGACCGCTGCATGAAGTGCCAGCACTGCCTCGCCGTGTGTCCGACTGGCGCCGTCACGTTCGACGGCATGCGCCCTGAGGACTCCGCGTCGGTCGAAGGGCTGCCGCTGCCCAGCCTCGAGTCTGTCGAGAACTGGCTCCGCACTCGCCGTTCCATGCGGCAATTCGCTGCGGCGGACGTCGATCGCGCGACGCTTTCGCGCATCCTCTTGGCGCTCGGAAACGCGCCAACAGGATGCAACGCGCGCTCTCTCACGTTCACGTGCTTCCCGACGCGAGAGTCGATGGACGCCTTCCGCCGCGATTTCATTTCCGCCATCGAACGTCATCGCGACGGAACGAAGCTTCTGCCGCGCTGGCTGGCGGTTCCCGCGATCAAGCTGCGCAAGGGAGAGGAGGACATGTTCTTCCGCGGGGCCAGCGGAATGCTCATAGTCTCGTCCGACGAAACGGCGCCAGGCGTGGCCACGCCGCGCGAAGACGTGACGATCGCCTGTGCGCAATTCGAGATGCTTGCGAACGCGGCGTGCATAGCGACATGTTGGTGCGGATTCCTGAAGATGGTGCAGCAGGAAATACCCGAGCTGCTGGAGCAGACGATCGGCCTTCGCCGCACTTCGCCGTTCTACGCGATGCTGTTCGGCTACCCTGCAGTGCGCTACGCGCGCGGCGTCCAGCGCGACTCCTACGCCCGCATCGACTTCCGCGGGTAGGGCGCCCCGTTGCACACTGGGACAACGGGCATCTTGCCCGTTGAGACACAGCGGTAGGGAGCCCCGTCGCGCATTTGGACAACGGGCGTCTCGCCCGTTGAAACACAGCTTCTCCGTTTCACAGATGCCGGCGTCGCGAAGACGCGCGCTTACCTCGCGGCGGTCAAGGAGTCGAACTACGTGGAGAACGTGACGCTGAACGGCCAGCCGTTCACCCGCGCCGCCAAAATGTCTCACCACTGGTGAGACATTTTCTTTTCTTTTCTTTTCTTCCTGCGTGAATCTTTCCCCGTTTTAGACGGGGATTTGGTATAATAGTCGTCACCATGTTGAGGCAATCTTTCACAGACTTCATCTTCGCCACGAACACGGACGGAAGCGGCAAGGCCGCGTCATACGTCCGCGCGCTCGACATGCTTGGCCCCATCTTGACGAAACACTACCCGAACCCGATCGTCGGCGGCTCCATGTGGCACAGTTTTTCACTCGCAGACATCCACGCCCTACACGAATGGATATGTGCCGAAATGAAGAAGGGCGCGGCAAGCCCCGTGTTGGCGGACTTCGAATCGCCGAGCTATTGGACAAAGAACTTCTGTTCGGCGGCAGTTCGCGCCTACGGCGAGTTTCTGGCGACAGAGGCGTTTGAGGATGGCATTCTCGCAAAGGTGTCGGGCGAAACCGGCGGCAAGGCCGTCGCGCAAAAGGCCGAGTCGCTGATTGACGCTACATCGCAAACCGACCTTGAAGCTCATCTGAATCTCACCGCGAAAGAAGGCAAGACGAAACTTGCCGCCGTCAAGGTGCGCGTGAATCAAGACATCTTCCGCAAGATGGTGCTTGCGAACTACGGCGGCAAATGTTGCGTGACGGGACTCGCCGTGCCGGATGTCCTTCGCGCCAGCCATATCAGCCCGTGGGCAGAAGATGAAAAGAACCGACTGAACCCCGAAAACGGCTTGTGCCTCTCTGCAACCTACGACGCCGCCTTCGA
Organism: Kiritimatiellia bacterium; assembly: GCA_017405115.1. The sequence goes on along the minus strand of JAFRBA010000253.1, from coordinate 12,475 downwards.
CCGGCATCTCATTTCCTTCGACGAACACTATCGCCTTATCGTCTCAAAGGCTATCAAAGACCACTACACCGATGCGGCGGCCAAGTCCTACTTCCTCGACCGCGAAGGGCAGACAATGTCTCTGCCAACCAAGTTCCTGCCGTCGCAAGCGTTCTTGGAGAAACATAGAGAACTAGTTGCTTAGTAGGAGTTGCTTTATGAAACGGATCGTAGTATTCGATTTCTTTTGTGGGTGTGGCGGAACTAGTGAAGGGTTCCGCGAGGCGGGTATGGACATTGTGTGGGCATTGGATGTCAATCCGGCTGCGGCAAAGACCTACAAGAAGAATTTCCCCAAGGCGAAGTTCAACGAGCTTGATGTCAACAAGTTGGACATTGAAGAGCTGAAGCGGGAGATGGCGAAATATCCCGACCATCTGAAACTTTTTTGTGGGTGCGCACCGTGTCAGCCGTTCACCAAGCAAAAGACGCAGAAGATGAAGGTTGATCCTCGTGCGAGTTTGCTCTTGTCCTTTGCCAAGGTTGTGGAGCAGGCTAAGCCAGATTTCGTCTTTGTCGAGAATGTGCCAGGGGTTCAGAAGCCTCGTTTCGGTGAAGATGGTCCATTCCCCGAATTTTTGCAAAGGATGACAAAGCTCGGTTATCAGTTTGAGAAGAAAGGCGCAGTCGTTGCTGCACAGGATTACGGAGCTGCGCAGGTCCGCCATCGTTTCATCTTCCTTGCCAGTTTGCATGGCCAGGCGAAGATTCCTGAGGCTACGCATGGTGAAGAGGATGGCAAGCAGCATTACAAGACGGTTCGCGACGTCATCGCCAATCTACCACCGATTGCTGCAGGTGCGGAGTATGATGATCCCAAAGGATTGATCAAGAACCATCGCGCCGCTGCACTGAGCAAGAAGAATCTGAAGCGAATCCGAGCGACACCTCATGATGGTGGTGGACGGAAGTCGTGGCCGAGTGATTCGGGGTTGAGACTGAAGTGCCATACGCGCATCAAGACCAAGGACGGGAAGAAAAAGAAGAAATACACCGGGCATACGGATGTGTATGGCCGCCTTTGGTGGGATCGTCCGTCCACAGGCCTGACGACACGGTGCATCAGCTATTCCAATGGGCGATTCGGTCATCCCGAACAGGATCGGGCGATTTCTGTGCGTGAAGCTGCCCGTATCCAAGGATTTCCTGACACTTTCGAGTTCGTTGGGAGTCTGAACGATCAGGCGAAGCAGGTTGGCAATGCCGTACCCGTTCCGCTTGCTAAGGCGGTCGGCGAAGAGTTCTTCAGATTGGCACGTAGTAAAAAACGCGGAGTGGCGTAATCCAAGGGAGATATTTGTAATGGCTGTATTTCAGGCGAGTGCTCGAGCCGTGGATATGTTGGGACGTCAGCAGATAGCTGGCGTTCCGACGGCGATTAATGAATTGTTCAAAAACGCATATGATGCATTTGCCACGTCTGTTGATGCTGATTATTTTCCGAATGAGAGGGCCATGCTCATTCAGGATAATGGAGAAGGGATGACGCGTCAGGATTTTGAAGGTAAATGGTTGGTCTTAGGAACTGATAGTAAGTTTAGGAAAAATACAGATAATGATAATGAGGCGCGTCCGGTATTAGGCGAGAAGGGTGTCGGACGGTTGTCAATGGCGGCGATCGGACGCGTGGCGATTGTCTTGACACGTGCTCGCGATGCACGAGGTCGCCTTGCCAGTGTTGTTGCGGCCATTGTCCATTGGGGTGAGTTTGAGTTGCCTGGTGTACGACTGGAACAGATACAAATTCCCGTTCGCGAATTTAGCACCGTTCCAACGAATTGTCAGATTGTCAAATTGCGAGACGAACTTGTGGACTCGTTGAGGCGATTGTGTGATAAAGGTATTGTTGAGGAGGAAGATGTAAAGCCGATACTTGACGACTTAAATGCCATACCCGCTGAAGTTGGAAGTTTGATTGAAAAATGCGAGCTTGGTTATTCATTGCAAGATCACTCAGGGACGACTTTTATAATTCTTGGATTGAATGCCGTCTTTGATGAAGATTTAACCGGGAAAGTGCAGAGCTATGGGGGTGCCTCGAAGTTAGAAAGATTCTTGGTTGGCTTCTCAAATACGATGACACCAGGTCATCCCGAATTGGGAATGGACGTTGCGTTTAGAACGCATGCAGACGTTGGACTTCCTGCGGAAGTGATTGACAAGGAGGGGTTCTTCACTCCGGAGGACTTCCAAGCGGCTGACCATCATTTCTCGGGAAAGTTTGATGAATGTGGACAGTTTAAGGGCACTGTAACGCTTTTCAATAGCAAAACTGTGGATGTGCAGATACCATGGAGCGGTAATGATTATAAGCCGACAAAGTGCGGTCCGTTCTCGGTTGAAATTTCGTATTTGCAAGGCAACGTAAAAGATTCGTCGCTTTCAATGGAACGATACGAGATTCTTTCGCACAAGCTCGAGAGATTTGCGGGATTGTATATTTATCGTGATGGAGTGCGCATTTTGCCTTACGGGAATAATGATTATGATTTTCTTGACATAGAATTGAACAGGACAAAAAGTGCAAGTTATTATTTCTTTTCGTACCGAAATATGTTTGGGGCTGTCAATATCTCCAAAAAATATAATGCCGCGCTACAGGAGAAGGCAGGACGAGAGGGGCTAATTGAAAACATAGCGTATCGTCAATTGCGCGATATCCTTCAAAATTTCTTTGTTAATTTGGCCGCAGATTTCTTTCGAGATCCTGAAAAAGGAGGAAAGGAGTCAGCGGAGTTTTGGATGGAATTCAAGAAGGAGCGCAACAAGATGTACAAAGCCCTTAAGCAGAGGGCTAAGCGAACGGCAGAAAAGAAAGAGAAATTTCTCGTGTCGCTAAATTCATTTTTCACTGTGTACAATGCAGGGGCCTTTGATAATGAAGCGGAACAGATTCTGAAGTCTGCCGAAAACAAGTTGAAGGTCGCGGCATCTGTTCAGGATAAGGATCATGCGGCAAGTGCTTTTATTGAGGTGGAGTCAGATGCGCGAGATCAGTTGCAAAAAGTTCGTTCGCGTACAATAGTGAAAATGCCAGTTGGCATTTCTCTAAAGCGAGATCAGCGGGCTGACTGGGATGCGTATTTGGATGTGATATCAAAGTGGAATGCAGATACGTTTCCCAATTATGAGAGAAGGTTGGCTGATCTTGTTGACAGATTGAAAAACTCGTATGGAATACAACTGAGTACGAGGAAACGTGTTGTTGGTGCTGTCACGTCGGCAGTTGAGCGGGTACGAAAGGCGGCTGAAGCTGGCAAGCGGAATGTGCGTTCTTCACTTGCTGATTCGGTTAAAAACATTAGGAGCAAAATCTCTGATGTTATGCAGGAGATGGAGAATACCCTGTCGGCCGCGCAGATGAATCTGAGTGCGTTGAAGGAAGAGGATTTGGGCAAGGAGTCGGTTGCGACGGTTGTGGAACGGATTGTTACGCCTTTGCAAGACAAGCAAAATGAGGCGGAGAAAGTTTTCTCGTTTGTGACCAATTTGCTTGCTGGAATTGATTGGCAGAAGATGCCGGATGGACAGCTCTTGAATAGTCAAGATCTGTTAGATGCTGCGGAAGGTGAAATAGAAGAACTGCGTAACGAAAATGTTCGGGATTCCGAATTGGTTCAACTTGGTTTAGCGGTGAATATTGTTCATCATGAGTTCGCAAATTCGGTTAAGTCCCTAAGGAATGCCATTCGGGGATTGAAGAAAATGTCGGAGGCCAATCATGCGTTGGCGGCAACGTATGAAACGATGAAGACTAACTTCGCTCATCTTGATCATTATTTGTCTTTGTTGACACCGTTTAGTCGGCGCATAAGCCAAGAAAAAGAGATTATAAAAACAGATGATATATTCTTCTTTGTGAAGGATGTCTTCAGTGGACGTTTTGAACGGCATGGGATTGAATGCGTTCGGACGAATCGGTTTACTCTCGCAACCGTTGATTCATATAGATCTGTACTGTATCCAGTATTTGTCAACATTGTTGACAATGCGATCCATTGGCTTTTGACGATGGCGAAATCAGATAAGAAACTGATCCGGCTGAACTGTGATACGGAGGGGAATTTGTATGTTTCCAATAATGGCCCACAAATTAAGATCGCTGATCGGGAAAAGATTTTTGACTACGGGTTTACTAGGAAGGTTGCAGGACGAGGCATCGGACTGGCAGTTTCGCGAAAAGTGTTAAAGGATGCTGGCTATGGGATTTGCATTTGTACGCCTTTGCGGGATGATGAGACGGTGTGCTTTAAGATTTATCCGTTGTCTGAAGAGGGGGACGAAAATGCCTGAGCAAACCAACACGAACGGAACATTAGTGGACGAGGCTTATTCGGCTTCCAAAAAATTCTTGTCGTCGGTTCTGTTTGTTGATGACGAGATTAAGATGGGGGAGAGGACGGGCGACGGGCTTTCGGCTACCCACATCACGGATGCATTTGCCACAGAGTCGATAGTCCCGAGCTTCTACTCATGTAATCACGAAAATCAATACTGGAAGATACTCGCGCTTATTCGCAAGACGGATGTTTTTGTCTTGGATTGGAAAATGCCTGTTAAGCGTGCGAATGCAGAGGAAAATCCAGATGCAGATGCGGATACTGATGGAGATCGGGGATTCTTCGCGAGAAAGTTGATAGAGGCGCTTCGGGAGGACGAGTCTTTAGGGCCGAGGTTGATTTTCATATACACGTCGGAATTTGATGAGGTCGTAAAGTACATTAGAAATCTTTCGGGGCCAAAGCGTCGGTCAGAAGGAACTGTTGAAACTGCAGCTCTGTCTGAAGATTCGGAAGCGGAACTTTCGAAGGATGCAACGGATGAAATTAGGCCCGCAACAGGGCGTAATGAGACCTTGGAGTGGGTCTCGACGAATGGGAACGTACGGATTTGCGCATATTTCAAGGAGTCTTTGAAAGATAACCATGGAGTAGATCAATCTCGAGTTCTGACAGAGGCCCAATTGGCGGAGTTTGTACTAAAAGAATATGCAAAGCTGCATGAGGGAATCTTGCCCATCACGCTTTTGCGTCTGCTGACAACCGTGAGAGATAACACGCGGTCATTGATGGCGAAATTTAGTGCGCGGCTGGATCAGGCTTTTGTAATTGATCGTGCGATGACGCCGGAACCATTAGATGCAGATCGAATGTTGGTTGGTATGATGTTGAATTCGGTGGCGGCACTTAACAATGAGGCTGATATGCCATGGAGTAATGAGGTAGGGCTGGTTGGTCGGTGGTTGAGGGGTAAGAATATTAGTTTTGGAAAGCTACGTTTGAATAATAAAGAAACGGGAATTCAAGATTTAGTCAATTGGCAGTCAAGTGGATACAAAGATTTTCTATTGGGAACTTGGCCAAATGGCACTAGTTCCGAGAAGAAAGAGAGTGAATTCAAGACCTATGAAAGATTTAAGTTTCTGAAGGATGTGATTCGGGTATTTTCTATTAAGGGCCAGGATTTATCTGAGGTTGCGTCAACGTGTCGGGATTATGCAGTTTTGTCACAATGGAAGCGGGTCGCGGGAAGTTGTAGGGCGATTCCAGTTTTGACGCTTGGCACAGTACTGAAACAGAAGGACAAGGAAGAATATTATTTGTGCATACAACCTTCTTGTGATACTTATAGGGTTCAAAGTTCTGGGAGGGACTTTTTGTTTTTGCCATTGAATGTTGCCAACGAAAAATTTGATATTGTCCTTGATGGGACAGGCACAGATATTGGGGGATTAACTATCTCTAAAGATGTTTATGATCTTGCTAAATTTAATTTCAAACCCCTTGATGCTACATGTGACACTGTTGTGAAAGCATCGAAGAATGAAGATGGGTTTTATTTGTTTTCTTCAGTCGATTATAAAGGTAATACACTTGCCTTTCAGTGGATTGGAGATATCATCGAAACGCATGCATTGAAAATTGTGCATGATTACATTTCTAAATTGGGACGTGTGGGCATTGATGTGTCAGAATGGCTGCGTCGGTCTTGAGATCTCGGGAAAAGCTATGCAAGTGTTGATTGTTGGCATGTCGGACAGGGATGGAATGATAACGGTCCTGGATGAGGATCGCCTATGTTATCAAGTCCGTTCGAATTCTAAGGGAGCTGTTGGTGTTCGTACAATCTCAAAAGCGCTCTTGGCAGAGTGGGTCGATGCTGTTGCCAAGAATCCAAATCTTACTTCGTCCGAATTGCGTGAGGCATTGTGTGGGCACTCCGAAATTGACAAATTTGAATATGGTTATGCGGGTACTTTGGCCAAAATGGCTAAAATGATTCTGGGGCAGATTCCCGTTACCCATCCAAATGTCGAAGAGATGCGGCGAAACGAGTTTTACGATTGGATGCTTCGGGTTGAGAAGAAATCTCCCAAAACAGCCAAGGACACGTCGGGTACATATCTTCCGTCGATATCGGATGATTTAGCACCGCGAACGGCGAGTGTATGGCATGGACTTAGAGAGTATCTTTACAATGAAAAGCCGGCAAAGAAGATATATGCCGTTGATAGTCTTGCGGAACTTGATGAGCTGTATGGAGGATTAGATAGAATCTTTCGACAAGATGGCGAAGCCGGAGAACTTGATCCGCAGAGGTTTAAGGAATGCAAAGATTGGGTCGATAGTCCAACTAACCATAACAGCGTACGTGCGGCTTGGGGAATGTATAAACGGTTTATGGAATGGCGCGAAGCACAGCAGGAGGGGAAGAAAGAACCTCTACCTGTTTTGCCCGCTGTTGATCGTCTCTCCATTGCGCTTAAGGTTTTTGCAGAGAAACGATATGAGGCGGAATGGCAGGACAAGACGCGCAAGGATGGGTATCAGAACATCTACGACATGGCGGGGATGACGCCAGAGCAAATCTCCGCCGGGTCGCTTGATGATTTCTACAATGATTTCCTGTTGAAGATCTGGGCGTTCAAGAATGGCGGCAGTCGGCGATATGGACAGCTTGACGAGGCAGGCAGAAAAGCCTATCGGCAGTTCGTCGTTGATTTGAAGACGCAGCTCAAGAGCTTTGACTCCTACTTCCCGCCCGATCCGAAATGTCCCGACGGCATGGGCGTAGGCGTGCTGACGGAGTTGATGATGCGCTTCTGGCCGAAGTCGTGTTGCAACTACAACGCAAGTCTCATCCACGAGGCACTTGTTACGTTACACATGGCGGAAGGGGACTTCGTCTGGCCGAAAACGCCGTCCGTCTATCAGGATTTCATGGGCAAGTGCGCGACCATCCTGCTCAAGATGGAGCAGATGAAGCTGCCGCGTCGTTCTGATCCCGGCAATGACGAACCGCCGGACTACATCACAGTGAACGAGTTTCTGTGGTTCGTCCGCGATTATAAAGATTTAATTCAGGAGGAAGTCATGAGCAAGAAGATGAAAACCGATGCGCCGACGAAGTATGACGAAGGCAAGCGCAAGAAACTCGCATTCGATCCCAATTCAAAGGATGACGAACTTCTTCTGCGTTTGCTTGCCGCGCTTCGCGCCAAGCCGTTCGCCATCCTTGCCGGACACTCCGGTACTGGCAAGAGCCGCTATGTGAAGAAGCTTGCGTACATGACCTGCAACATGGACGAGCTGCGTAACGAAAACCAGCTGCCGGGCAACTATCTTCTCCTTCAGGTCAAGCCCAACTGGCACGATTCCACCGAACTGCTTGGTTTCCGCAACGCAATGGACGGTGACCGCTACCAGAAGACGAAGCTTATCGAATTTCTCTTCCGTGCCTATCAGTTCAAGGATACGCCATTCTTCCTCTGCCTTGACGAGATGAACCTTGCGCCGGTTGAACAGTATTTTGCTGAGTTCTTGAGTTCGATGGAGTCAGCGGAACCTGTTCCACTCAATGACATCACAGTGAAGGATGACAATCTCTTTGATCTTGGTTGCGAATGGAAAACCGCTTATGATTACTTGGCGGCGAACGGTTTCTCCATCCCGAAGAATCTGTTCATTGTTGGTACCGTCAATATGGACGAGACAACCAACCAGTTCTCGCGCAAGGTCCTCGACCGTGCCTTCACGATAGAGATGACGGATGTCGATTTCAAGAACTACGGGCATGTCACCCAGCCGAGTTATGCCGACACCATCGAGGAAGAAAAGATACAGGCGCTGCTCAATGGGGAGAAGTTCGTGGATAAGCTTGATGACGAGGATGTCGCTGAGGGTGCGCCTCTTGTCAAGGTGCAGAAAGCCCTGGAACCAACTGCGTTTGCCGTCGCATATCGCTTCGCAAACGAATACACGCTTCTGAAAAGGGCGATTGCGTGCTTCGACAAGGACAGTACGATGAAGCTGGACGCGCTTGACCAGGCCGTTCTCATGAAGATTCTGCCGCGTGTTGCGGGCGAGAAGGATTACATTGAGAAGGTCTATGGCAAGAACGATAACGAGGGGCTTCGGAAAGCGCTTGAGGGGAAGTCTGTCTCGCTTAAGAAGATTGCCGAGATTATGAAACGCGCCAATGACATGAACGCCCAGTACATTACGTTCTGGCCATGATCGGGGACTTCCAGCGGTAATGTCTGAAACTGTCTACACATATACGCATGGCGATGTCTTTACGCTGAAGGTGATGGGTCGAAACGCCGGCCGATACGAGGCGTACTGCAAGCGCATCGGCGTGGAAGAAGGCTCTGACGAGAGCCGTGTGGACATATCTTCTCCCAACGGAGTGGAGCAGATGGAGCCGCCCTTCTTCGAGACACGCTATTTCTTGCGGTGTGACTTCAAAGATGCGTCTGTACGCGATGCAGTGTTCTTCCATAAGATGGCCAGCGTTTCGGAGGCGTTCGACTTTGACGGCAAGACGCTCGTGGGTGTACTTGATTTTGTGAACGCTCCGGGCAAGTTCCACTTTGAGATAGTCTGGTATCGCGGCGGCGTTCGCGAATCAGCGGCATTTGACTGGATGGTTGTGTCTGAGAAGCTTAACGTCCAAAGTGATTACAAAGAAATCGTCACGACTATTGAGGAGAATGCGCCTGGGTTGGTGCGGGCGTTTCTTGCGAAGTCAAAGGGCGCGGCGGGGCTTATCCGTCGCGACGACACCAATGACGCAATTTGGGCGGATATTTTCAACGAGATCGGCGACCGTTATCAGAGAGCGTGCGAGTGGATCGTGAACAGGCCGCACCTCAAGTACATTTCGGAAGTCGAGTATCGGCGAGCAGGACTTGTCAAGCGATGGACGTCGGGCTTGGTCAACAGTTATGCGACCATGAGCAAGGGGCGGCGAGCGGTTGCTCTTTTCAGGACGGAACACATATCGCCGCAGGTTGATACGGTAGAGAATAGATTCGTCAAGTTAACCTTGCGGAGTGTCGTTGCAAGGTTGGAAAAATTCGCGTCTGTCTGTGAGGGGCACAAGACGGTCAGCGAGGTGTTCGTAACGGACCTGCGGGCGCGGGCGGCGAAACTTGCCAAGACGATGCGCAATCCTTTTTTCGCCGGTGTGGGACGTTTCACGGGTTTGCGTCAAGAGAGCATGGTTCTGCAGCGGCGGCAGGGATATGCGGACATCTATGCGACATGGTTGATGCTCAAGCATACTCTCGATACAACGCAAACGGGGCTGGCAGTTGGACACAGGCCGATCAGCGCGCTCTACGAGTTCTGGTGTTTTCTGCGCATGGCAGATTTGCTGGAGAAGGATTTCGGATTTGGACGCCCGAAAGGTATGATAGACGGGGCTAAGGTCTATGACGACCTCTTCGAAGAACCGGACCCTGACAAGATTGACACCACGACGCTCTCTGCACTGACGTACAAGTTTTCCGAAAAAGATGGGGTTTCCATTAAACTACTGTATCAGCAGAACTACGGCAAGGAGACTGTCGATGGCGATTTGGCTTACTATAATCCGCAACGGCCTGACATTGTGCTTGTGATTGAACGCGGAAAAGATGTGTTCACTTATCTTTTCGACGCCAAATACCGCATTGATGAGCGTGGTGGGAAGGATGCTTCCCCAGCGGAGCCAATCAATGACATGCACCGCTACAGGGACGCGATTTTGTATCGTTCGCAAGAGGACGACCGTAAGTTGTCTCGGCAGATCGTTGGTGCGTATGTGCTTTATCCCGGCCGGCCATTACCCCAGAGTTACGACTATGCCGAGTTGATAGAAAATGAAAACATAGGTGCGATACCGCTTCTCCCCGGTGTGGCGGGAGGAGTTGCGCTCAAGGAATTTGTCGGGACGATTTTCGCAAAGGGAACGGCGCAAGCACATTTGGAAAAGGACATCCCAACCCGTGGCACGACAGTGGTGGTGGGCGAGGCGGTTGGAGAGGGCGAGATTGTAGAGGCGGCTGTTCTTTCCAATACAGGTGTGGAGAAAGTCTTGAAGACATTCAGATGTCCAGTCATCAAGGCCACAGGTGCTGATCCTTCGCTCTTTAAGCAAATAAGAATCACGCGACCGGGTCAACCAGATATAATCCTTGAAGTTGATAGGGCAGTGCCAGTGCGGGCTGCGGATAACAATGACTTGACATGTTTTGGTTTGTCGAGCGGACATGACTATCTGATTTACGGGGTCAAGGGCGCACATGTTGAAGCTGCTGGCATAGAGCAGAGCTCGCGCGCTCGGAGAGAGGCAAACATCACATGACCGTATTACATACTTGACAAGGCATACAGAAGATTTAACTTAACGGAACTGCAGCCAATGAAAAAGTATTTCATCCTCAAGCTTGATTCGTATGAAGGCGAGAAAAGTTCGCTGACAGTGGATGCCGACGGTTTGGACAGCATGTATGTCGTCTTGAATGTTGAAGGCTCGTCGGCGGAGATTGTCGATTGGGGTTATCCAACCGTCGATGATCTTCTTGTGGCGTAGGACAACGTGACTTTGGAGAACATCGGAGAGCTTGTATGAGTACGCTGCGAGACAAAATTAATCATGCTGTAGAAGAGGCTCGCAATTGCCGGCCTCTCTCGTATACCGCACTTGACCTACTCGAGGATTTATTTGAGAAGGAATTGCGAGAGCGGATGTCCGCAAGCTCGGACAAAAAGACGATTGACCGCGTTTATGGCGTTTCGTTCTATTCGAATGGGGATGACTTCCCGCCATTGTTCAACGTGTACGCCACCCGCGATGCTGCCAAGAAGGCTGTAATCCGTGAGATCCGTGGTATTGCTGATACATGTGGCTTGCCGTTTAATCTCACCGATGCTGAGCTCAGTCGAGCTCTTCGCAATGGGCATTATTCTGTGACAGTACGAGGTGCGCGATATTCGTGGCATATTCAGTCGATGAAAGTGAAGGGCTGAATGATTCAAAACGCTTTCACATGTACCGGACCTTATGCGATCTTGATTCTGTACGGGATCAAGCGGACGGAGAACCGCAGTATGTGGCCGGAGCCGCGCGAAGGACGGGCGGCGATTTCGTGTTCAAAGTCGTTCTGCAAGGAAGAGTACGGACAGTTCATCGCGTGGGCGGCGGCGAATTTGCCGCCGGAGGATTTCGAGAAGCTGCCTGCATGGCGCGAGGTGAAGGACTGGCCCAGCAAGGTCGTCGGCGTGTGCGACTACAAGGCGCGGGAGCGCACTGGGCGCGAATCGTGGGATGAGGGTTATCAGTATTGGTGGGACTTGTCGAACGTCGTGCGCCTGCCCGAGCCGATTCCGTGCCGTGGCAAGCCTGGGGTGTGGCAGTTGCCAGATGCGCAGATTAAATTGCTTCAAGATCAAGTCCACAATTTGCAAATTGTGGGCATCAAAGGAAACGATCGTAAAAGCGCGTGTTCTGGCGTTCGCATAGAGGCCGCCGATGATGCCTATCCGTTTTTTCGCGCGGCGATTCCGATTGCCAAGGATTATGAAGGGTTCTTTGTATTGCCGATTGACAAGGAGCGCCGCCCGATCTGCAAGCCGATACTCGTCTCACTTGGGCGCATTCGCGGCACAACGGCGGTAGAGTTCCGCGAGGTGTTTCGTGAGGCGTTCAAGGTCGATGCGGACGCAATCATCGTCGCCCACAACCATCCCAGCGGCGACCCCACGCCAAGCAAGGCCGACTTGCAGCTCACCGCCGCCTTGCAATCTGCCGCGAATCTACTCGGTGTCAAGTTCCTCGACCACCTCATCCTCGGCTCCCCCGATTGCGAAGATGGGCGAGGATTCGTGTCCGTGGTGGAGTGGTGGGAATGCCATCCGCAAACAGGGTTTAACGCTTAAGGAGAATGAAAATGACAAAGCTTGAAGAACTGGACGAAGGGTAAAAGGGTCTGACACTTCCGTATATGTTTTACTGTATATGCTTGACAGAGGAGAAAGTGAAGTGACAGGTTCCGCGGCAGTTTGCGCGGCAGATTGCGTGGCAGATTTGGTATACTACGCGGCAGAAGGGGAAAGACTGTGGGACTTGTGAAAAACAGAAGACTGATGGCGATGCAGAAGCAGCAGCGCGC
>JAFRBA010000252.1 GCA_017405115.1 Kiritimatiellia bacterium | reverse complement strand
GGTCAGGAGCACTACGGCAGAAAGAGCGACGACGAAGTCTGCAACCCTCCGCGCCTTGAATCTCTGCCGCGATGATTTCACGGCCCAATTGCTCCCTGCTTTCCCATGCGGCGAATTATACCATTTTTGCCGCGCTCTGTGTTGGCTCATGGAGTTTTCATTTGGCTGTGCACTTCTATCCGATTCCAGCGCTGCACTTCGCTGAAAACTTCACCGCCCTGCCAGCCTGATGGTCCGAGAGCGGGGACCCAGCCCTCAATCCCGTCCATTCAGCGGCTCCAAGCCCCTCCGAGCATGGCGCAGAGGCCCATCGGGACACTCCGCGAGCATGCCGGCCGAGGCCTCGGAGTCATGCCGAGGCCGCTGGCCGCCAACCGTCGCCGCGCGCTATGTCACTGCAAGCCGCCTTTCATCATGATTCGCACAAGCTTCGCAGGATGGAGCTTCAGGTCGTCTTTCACCTGCCCCGTCGTCTTTTCGGGATTCCGTGCGCATATCCACATGCCAAGCGACCTCGCCACCATCATCGCCGACATGACGTTCAGGTCGCACCTCCGCGTGAAGACGTCCTCGTGGTAGCCGTTGTCGCGCTTGCCGTGGTAAGTCTCGACGTACCAGTGCGTCCTTACGATCTCCGCGAACTTCTCCGCGCTCCGCGAGTCGGGGTCGAGCGACGAGACGTGCCAGGCGACCTCCTTCGTCGGCTTGCCGACGGGTTTGCGGATGTCCCTGCCGTGCTTGTCCTTCTTCCCGGTTTTCCGCGTCTGCCAGACCTCCCGGTACGTCCTGATGATCGTCCGGACACCGGGGAACCCGACCTCGACCGCGTCCTGGACGCGGAACACCTTCGTCTCGCGGATCTCCAGCCGACCCCGGTTCAGCTCTTTTTTTTTGAGGAGCCAACGAGGGGACGGATGCGGGAGAGCTCCTCGCACTGCCTCAGGACGCCCTTCTGGTTGCCCTTGACCTGGAGGACGTAGTCGCCGCCGTTCGCGAGGACCGTGTGCGCGGTGTCGTCCTGGCAGCTCAGCGCGTCCGTGCTGACGACCGCGCCGGAAAGGTCCATTCCGGAGAGCGTATCCCGCAGGACGGGGTACTCGCAGCGTCCTTTCAGCCCCTCCTTCTTCGACGCGGGCGCGACCGCGACCACATCGCCGCCATCCGTGTCCACGACCGACACAAGCCCAACGACCTCGTCCACGAACTTGCCGTCCGCCGCGAGATGCCGCGCGAGCTTCCCGTGCTGCGCCGTCATCCACTTCGAGAGGTGCGCGGCGTAGTCCGCCACGTCGAAGTCGTACCGCCCCGCCTTGTCCTTGTGCCGCAGAAGGTGGTAGAACGCGTTGTAGCTGGGGCAGACGCGCTTGCCCCAGACCTCGTTCCCGAGTGCGTCCTTCGCCTTCGGGCACCCGAGTTCCTTCAGCTGGGCGTTGTTGAGCCGCTTCGCGAAGGCGTGGGCCTCCTTCAGGTCCTTGGCCCCCGCCGCGACCGCCATCGTGAAGATCGAGAGGATCGGGCCGATGCCGATCGACTTGTTCGAGCCGCGGGGATCCTTGACGTGGCACAGCTCCCAGTGCAGGCTCTCCACCTGCCCCGTGGAGAACGGCAGGATGCCGTCGGACTTCGAGTGCGCCGCGACGTCGTACTCGTCGGGGAGGTCGTTCGACACGACCAGGTCCCATGCGTCCCTCCTGAACGGCTTCATGAACAGCACCTTCGGCCTGCCGTTGGGGATGTAGAAGTCCCTCGCGTGGTTCACGCGGGAGAACCCCTTCGTCTTCCCGACCTCCTCCCAGCCCGCCGCGCGGTAGCACGTCCCCGCCGAGCGCTCGATGTCGCAGAACGTCTCCGCCAGGAGCGGCCTGTACCCCCACTGCCGCTCCCAGATCGCCGGGAGCTCGCGCACCGCCATGCCGAGGACGTGCGAGGCGAGGTTCGGACGCGACCCCTTCGGCACAAGCTCCGTGTACCTGCGGTTGTTCACCACCAGCTTCAGCCTCGCAGCGCGCATCGCGGGGTTCCACCCGATGCGCTCGTCGCGCGCCTTCAGGCAGTAGCACGCTGCGGCCCACGTCATCAGCGCCACCGGCCTGCCGTCCTCCTCGAACACGAGCCGCACGAGGTCGCCAGCCCCGTGGGACTCGCCCATGTAGTGGTACTCCCCCTCGAGGTTGCGGAACCACTCGGTCTCGCCTATCATGCACTGACGCACTGTTATGTTCATCGACACTCCCTGCCCGCCTTATGGCGCGGCAAGTGTAGTATCTCAAAAATCGGCCTGTTTGTCAATAGGGGGCGGAAACTCAATACGAAATTGGACCTTGCTCAACTATCTGAAATCGCCGTGAGTGCTATCTTCGGGCAGAAATGCCGTGTGGTGAATGCGGACGGCAAACCTTGGCCTGCGTGGCGACAAGCACGAATAGGAGACATTTTCCAAGAACGATCCGAAAGAGGCGGCACGGCTGATGAACTGCTTTCCGTCACAATAAACAACGGGGTTAAACGACAGGCCGACACAGACAAGAAGGACAGTTCCAGCGAAGATAAAAGCAATTACAAGACAGTGCTTCCGGGCGACAGCGTGTACACCACCATGCGTATGTGGCAAGGCGCAAGCGGTGTCTCGCCCTGGACTGGGATTGTCAGTCCGGCATATACGGTAATATACCCGCACGGCCGACAGAACACGATATTCTGGGCTTATGCGTTCAAGTACTGGCGGCTCATTCAAGAGTTTCAGAAGTTCTCGCAAGGCT
>JAFRBA010000251.1 GCA_017405115.1 Kiritimatiellia bacterium | reverse complement strand
GGCGGCGGCGGCAGCGGTTCGTATGTCGTCACGGACAACGCCAAAACCTACAGCGCGAGCAACATCAAAGGCGGCAAGGGCGGCGACGGCAAAGGCGGACAGGTCGGCGGCGGTTCGGCCGGCGGCACGCCAGGATCCAGCTCCTCGCACAACAACTACGATGAACCCGACCATAGTACCTCGAGTACCGGCGCGGGAGGCGCGGGAGGGAACGGACACAAGCAGGGCGCGGGCGGGAAGGTCGTCGTGCTGCCGACGGCCGCGCTCGCGTGCAGCCCGGCGTGCACTGTGGACAACGGATCGGGCCTTCCGCAGGAGCAGTTTCTCAAGGTTACTGTAACGCTCGACTTCGGTCTCAAGGAGAACGGCAGCGCGAAGACGATGACGTTCGAGCAGCCCTTCGCCTGCAGGATGGTTCCGCTTTCCAGCGCGGCGCGCGTGACGCGCGCGGGCTACAGGTTCGCGGGATTCTGGCTGGACGACGGAACGTGCCTGTACGGGCCGGACTACAAGGCGACGATGGCGATGTCGCCGTATGTGGCCGCCTACACGCTGCACGCGCGCTGGGAGGTCGATTCGAGCATCCTTTCGGTCACGTCCTCCGAAGACGGGGCCAGCACGCTCGGCGTCTATGGCAACACGGCGATCACGTTGCGCGACGCGGTTCAGGCGCTCATCGACAATCCGCTTCTCGTCGGCGAAGACGGCCGCAGGCGCGTCACCTTCGAGAAGCTCGACGCGACCAACCGGGTCGTCCGGCTCGCGTCGCAGATCGAGGTTCCGGCGGGCGTGCGGTCGTTCGAGATCAACGGACTGTGTACGCTCGAACCGGGACAGAAGGGCGTAAAAATCGTCACAGACTCGAATGCGCCTGTTTTCGACTTCAAAGGGAGACCATCCGACGCCGGCGGCGTATTCTCGCTGGCGAACTTGAATATCGAAGGTGTCAGCGTTTCCGACAACTGGCATGGAGGTGCAATTCGCGTACAGGGCGGGGCGGCCGTCGCCGTCGACGCCTGCGCATTCACCGGCAACATAAAGGCCGACGCCTACAACGGCGGCGCGATTTTCGTCTATGACAACGGCTCGTCGCTGCTCGTGTCGTCATCGACATTCAGCGGCAACAAGGTTAGCCATCATGGCGGCGCGGTGTATGTACACGGCGGCTATGCGCTGTTCGTCAATACCACGTTCAGCGGCAATACCGCCGGTGACCTTGGCGGCGCCATCCTGGAGGACGGCGGCGGCGAGATCGATCTCTTGAACTGCACGTTCGCGGGCAACACTGCAAGGACCGGAGGCTCGATCTACAGCGCCAATTCCAACGCGAAAATCACTGCCGTCAACTGCATATTTGCCGACGCCAAAGCCGTGACGGCGAGCTCTGGCGAGGTCAAGACCCACTGGTGCTCGATGAATGCATCTCCGGCCACTGCATTCACCGCGTCCGGCAACGCGGTCACGCAGGTCGTCGCGGGCGTCACGCATGTCATCCATCCGCCGCGCGGCGGGGCGGACGCGGGCAACGAGGACGCTGCGGAAATCTACCACGACGCGAGCTACGACCACATTCTGGCCGTCGGGCGCGACGGAACGCGCGTGACGCTCGCGGGCGATGCCGGTCAGGCGAACATCCCGTTCATTGTGGATCAGCTCGCGCAGGCGCGTACTGCGCCGACGCGCGGCGCGGTGCGTCTTGCGGTAGGCACGGAGCCGGTCGTAGTCGAGATCGACGGCGTGTTGACCGACGCGAACGGAAACCCGCGGGAAGGCGCGGAGGTCGATGCGACGGCGCTGGTATCCTACAGCGACGGCATCGGATTTTCGACCAACCTGGTCATCAGGACCGCCGAGGAGGGCGTGTTCGGACTTTCCGTGCCTGTGGACGGTTCGGACGGAATTTCGCATAACGTGACGTCGGTACGCGTGCCCGCGCTCGGCACGGAGTCCATTGAGGTGACGATGGCGCCCTACGCGCTGAAGGCGGCCTCGGTGGACGTGATCGCCTCCCCCGACTACATCGAGCTGGAAGGCGACGACATCTCGATCGGCAACGTCGCCGCGCGATCGATCGCGGCGGCGCAGTCGTTCGACGCGCGCAGCTCGGGCTCCTTCACAGCAGGCTCGCTCAAGGGTTTCAGGGAAATCAACCTGGAGCAGGTGTCCGTCTCGGGCGGCTCGCTGAAGTGGCTCGGCGGGTCGGGTCCGGCGGCGGGCGTCGCGTTCGCGAACCTCGGCGCCATGTCGGTCGGCGGCGGCGTGCAGACGAGCGTGTCTTCTTCGCTTTCCTGCGGTGCCGGCGGCACCCAGTCCTTTGACGTGGGCGAGGCGGAGAACGACGGACTCTTCCAGCTCCAGGCGCGGTGCAGGAACCCGAACGGCGGCCAGCTCCAGATCGATGTCGTGGAGGGCGGCAACGTGGCCTTCAACGTGACGCCGAAGGGGACTGTCGGGCCGGACGGCACGGATCGCCGTCTCGTCTGGACGATACCCGTCCGCAAGGGCCAGACGATCCGGCTTACGATGTACGGCGGCTCGTCGGCGTTCGAGCTCTCGTCGGTCAGGGGGCAGTTCATCTACTTCGGCGTGGCTGAATGAGGGTTGAAAAGTTGAACGGTTGAAAAGTTGAAAGGTTGAAAAGTTGAAAGGTTGAAAAGTTGAACGATAATGAATTTCAAGAATCACATTAAATTTCGTAAGGAGGGCAAATCAATGCGCTTCGCAAGAGGTCTCTCCGAAAAGCTGAAAAGGATCTTTTCAACTTTTCAACTCTTTAACTTTTCAACTTTTCAACTGGCAATACTGGCGTCGGTCGCCGCGCTCTCCGTGACGACGGCTTCTGCGGAAACGGTGCAGATTGCAAACGCCGCGGACTGGGCGACATTCGCCAACCGCGTGAACGCCGGCGAGACGACGCTAAATGCGGAAATGACCGCAAACGTGATGCTCGTGCAGAACTCACCGCGCGTCGGAACGGACGGAAATCCGTATGGCGGCGCATTCGATGGACAGGGTCATCGGCTGACGTTGAACTGGAATCTGCCGGGCGTGGATTTCGCGGCCCCGTTTGCATACGTCGCCGGCGCCGCAATTTCCAATCTCCACACGTGCGGGAGCATCACCACGGACAGGCATTTCACATCCGGGCTGGTCGGCGACGTGAAACTTCCCGGCGCCACGATTTCCAGCTGTCGTTCGTCCGTCGCAATCACAAGCAGCTTTTCCGGGGACATTACGGGCGGTGGATTCATGTCCAGAACGATAGAGGTGGTGGACACCAAGATAGACAACTGCCTTTTCGACGGATCGCTCATTTTCGCGAGCGGAAACAGCATCGGCGGGTTCGTGGGATATAACGAACATGATGCCGCGATGAAAATCAGCAACTCCCTGTTTGCCCCGAGCGAGGTGGTGTTGGACTCAACCTACCACTGTGCGACATTCTGCAGGGGATACAACAACATCACCGTGGAAAACAGTTTCTACAAGCAGACCATCGCCACGCCGCAGGGCGCGGACGCCTCTTCGATGAGCGCCCAAGACCTTGCCGCGGCTCTGGGCGAAAAGTGGACCGTGTCAAATGGCAAGGCCATGCTTAAAGTCTTCGAAGGGCCGGTGGTGCTTTCCGACGGAGAGATATACACTGTCGCGAGCAGCGAAACTCTCGAAGGCGAGAATGGCCTCAGCCCGATCAACGTGGCGGCCGGCGCGCGCGCGGTCATCAACATCAAGAGCGGGGCGACATTGACGGTGAAAGGCGAAGACGCGAGTGGAACCGCCTCCGGCACTGCGGCCATCTACCTCACCCCAAGCTCGACGCTCTATATCGTCGGCGACGGAACGCTGATTGCGACGGGCGGCGCGGCCGCGAACGGTGGCGATGGCGGCGACGGCAAAAATGCCGATGAGGAAGAGGGACAACTCGACAGATATTATAATGGTGCAGGTGGCGATGGCGGCTATGGCGGCGGCGGCGCGG
>JAFRBA010000250.1 GCA_017405115.1 Kiritimatiellia bacterium | reverse complement strand
TGCTCCGTCAGGCCGTCGCCGCAATCCCGAGCCTTGACGACTTGAAGGGTAGTAAATCTGGTAGTAAGTCGTCGAACAGTATTTTGCAGCCTCCAAGAAGCGCTCAAACCGTCGAGCAACGACTTAGGCAGTTAGAAAAGCTAAAGCGCAAGTCACTCATTTCAGAGGAGGAATACGCTTCCACCCGCAGCCGAATTTTGACAGAAATATAGCCGCCGAACTTGATTCAGCCCCGCCTGCTGCGGCGGAAGCTTGCTATCCGGCGCTCTTCGCGGGCGCGGCGCTTTGCCATCTTCTCGTCGCGGGCTTTCTCTTCGTCCGTGCGGGAGTCGGCCGCAAATTCTGCGGCGACGGCAAGTGCCGCCTTTCGCGCCTCTCCGCGAAGGCCGCTGCGAGGGAAGAGATAGCGGAACGCAGGCAGCGCATAGCCGATTGTCGGGATAAGCATGAGGCATTGCCACCATGCGAGACCGGCGATGCGTAGGGCGCACGTGGACGCGAACGCGGCGATGTAGGCGACAAGGAGTAGTGGGTCGGCAATTGTCTGACCCTCGAAAGCCACGTAGTTGAAGGCGGAGCTCGCACCGAGCGCAAGAAGCGAAAGCGGGACAAGCAACGAGGCGTCCCGACCTCCGAACCACATTATCGTAGACGATGCGATTGCGAGCCCGACTGAAAGCATCAGGGTGCGAACTTCTACTGAACCGCGAGCGAGGTCTTTGTCGACGCCGCGCCTTGCGAGTTCCTCGGGCTCCGATGATATGGGGCAGTCCAACGACAGCATCAGCAGATAGCCGGGAACTATAGCCAGCACCGCGACAAGCAGCGGCCACGCTTTCTTAAGGGCGATCATCCACACGATTCCCGTGAGGAAGGAGAGGAAAGACACCGAGAACGGAAACCACGCTATGCGGATATCGGACAGGATCGCCTTCAATGCCTCCACGCCGAACGGCTGTGTGGGATTGGGAAGCGGAGCAGTGTGCGTGGCACGCGCGACTTTGGCGTTGCGGTAATATATATTATACCACAACGCAGCGACGCGGCTTTTGCTTCGGAGTGCGATGCCGGTGAAATAGACCGCATTTCTGTTGCTCCGGAGAACGACCGCGTCCGCCATTGACATGATTAGACGTCTAATGATATACTATGCACCCGTCATGAGGTTCCTGGGGAAATACATAGCGGCGATACACGAGGCTTCGCAGAAGTGGCTGGCAGCAGAGCTGGCCGCGGCGGGGCTCGTCGGCCTTGCGCCCTCGCACGGCGACATCCTCGCGTGCCTCTATTCCCGCGGCGAGGCCACGATGCACGAGCTTGCCGACTTCGCGCACCGCACAAGGCCGACGACGACCGTTCTCGTGGACAAGATGGAGGCGATGGGGCTGGTCGTCAGGGAAAGGTCGAAGGAGGACACGCGCAGCCAGATCGTGAGGCTGACGAAGCGCGGGGAGTCCATGAGGGGGATGTTCGAGTCCATTTCCGAGAGATACATGAAGCTTCTGTCCGCTGGGCTGTCGCGATGCGAGTCCGAGGAGACGGAGGGCGTCCTGTCGAGGATTTTGTCACACATAGAAAAGGAGCAACATGCCGCACATATCAGTTAAATGCTATCCCAAGCACCTCACTAAGGCGCAGCTGGACGCCTACGTCGGGGACATCGCCCGCGTGACGAGGGAGCACCTCAAGGCGACGGACGACGTCATATCCGTAAGCTACGCCGAGGTACCCGCCGAGGACTGGAAGTCCAAGGTGTACGACAAGGAGATTAAGCCGAACCTCGCGACGCTCGCGAAGAAGCCGGGCTACGAAATGTAAGGACACGTCAGGACAGACAGAAAGGAAGGAAGAAAATGATACGTATAAACTGCTTCATGAAGGCAAAGGACGGACGCCGCGAGGAGGCGCTGGAGGCCGCGAAGGCCCTGACCGCCGTTTCGCTGACACAGGACGGATGCGTCGGGTACGACGTCTTCGAGAGCGCGACGCGCAAGGGCGTCATGCTGATCTGCGAGACCTGGCGCGACCAGCCCGCTCTCGATGCGCATTCCGCGAGCGAGCCGTTCAAGAAGCATGTCGGCGTCATGTCCGAGGCTTGCGAGCTGAAGATCGAGAGCTTCAACTTCTGAGGGGGCGAGAGAGCATGAAAGCAGCGTTTCCTCTTCTGGTCGCGGTCGCATCGGCGATTCTTGCCGCTGGCGAATGCTTCGCCGCGGCGGACAAGCCGAAGATCGCCTTCGACCTCTCCCACGGACAGTTCCAGGACAAGTTCGTCGATCCGTCGTACTACGACTACGTCCTTCCCGCCTACCGCGAGATATGCGCGGAGCTCGGCGCGGAGTACGGCGAGATCAGGGGAGAGGTGACGCCGGAGTCCCTTAAGGGCGTCAGGGCGCTCATCGTCATCTCCCCTCTGGCGCGCTCCACCCAGAGGCCGTTCGGCGAGGGGGAGAAGAAGGCGGTGGTAGACTTCATACGGGCGGGAGGAAGCGTCGCGATGTTCGTGGACGAGGAGGAGTACCGGGTGATCCTCTCCGAGTACGGAGTCAACGACATCACGCGTCCGTTCGGAATCGAGCTCGGCGACGACATCGAGGGCCTGCCGGGGAACTGCGGTGCGGTCAGCTTCGAAAACGAGATATTCGGAGGGAGGCGCGAGATTCCGTATTCCGGCTCTCGCAAGGTCAGGGGAGGAATCCCCGCGAGCGTATGCATGGAGGGCGGCTGGGCGCACGCCTGCTACGTGAAGCCAGCCGGGGGCGGGAAGCTCTTCGTGGCCGGTGAGACGATGGTCGCGCTTCTCATGGGCGGACCCGACGGCGAGAGGAACGTCCACAAGAAGATGGCGTCCAAGTGGTGGGGCAAGGACAGCCGCCTCTACATGAAGGAGCTTCTCGCGTGGTGCCTGCGCTGAGCGCGTCCTTCCGTCCGGCGAAATGATCATCTGGAATCCGTGGCACGGCTGCCACAAGGTCAGCGAGGGGTGCCAGCACTGCTACATGTACTTCCTCGACCGGATGCGCGGCATAGACACGTCAAGGGTGACGCGCAACGCCGGCTTCGACATGCCGCTCAGGCGAGGACGCGACGGAAAGTTCAAGATCGCCCCCGGCATGGAGCTTCTGGTCGGGCTCTCGACCGACTTCTTCGTCGAGGAGGCCGACGCCTGGCGCGACGAGGCTTGGGAGGTCATCCGAAGACGGCCCGACGTCGTGTTCCGCATTCTCACCAAGAGGGCGGGCCGCATCCTGGGGCATCTTCCCGCCGACTGGGGCGACGGCTACGAGAATGTCATGCTGCAGGTCACCACTGAGAACCAGGCGCGTGCCGACGAGCGGCTGTCCATACTTCTCGACGTCCCCGCCAGGCACAAGGGCTTCATGGCGGCTCCTCTGCTCGGCCCCGTGGACGCAGAGTGCTATCTCGCCAGCGGACAGTTCGAGCAGGTCCTCTGCGGCGGAGAGAACTACGACGGGGCGCGGCCATGCCACTGCGAATGGGTCGAGGGTCTGGGCGAGCAGTGCCGCCGCCACGACGTCACGTTCAACTTCATCGAGACTGGCACGGTCTTCGTCAAGGGCGGGAAGGTGTTCCGCATACCCGACAAAAGGGAGCAGAGCAGGCAGGCGTTCCTTTCCGGCCTAAGCCATCAGGGCAGGAGGCCGCAGTTCAGGCTTCGACACCCGGAGGAATCTCTCTTCGACGAGCCGATAGCACTGCGGACGGGAGAGTTCCGCGATACGTGCGCCACCTGCGGCTCCCGGCTAACATGCAACGGGTGCAGCAACTGCGGAGCGTGCGACCGTTCCTGAACGAGCGCGGACGCCGAACGGTGGTACAATACTTGCAAGCTTGATCTGGCCGTCCGTCCAATGTATTTAGGGCAGCATTGGGCGGGCGGCTTTTTCACCTGTCCGAGCAGCGCGTTTCTTGATGTTACGCTCATCTAGTGGCGGAGGTGGTACCCGACCACCTCCAGCGGCTCGACAAGTACCTCGCCCAGGGGCTGATCACGCAGGAAGAGCATGACGTCCAGCGGGCGAGGATACTTGCCGGAGGCTACAGGGTCAGACATGGTTGCCACAGTAGATTACCACAGGTACGCCAAGCAAAGCTCGGCAGAACTAATAGCGGAAGGAGCTATATCGTAAAGAAATCGACATGCGATTAGGACGGCAAGCCGTGCAAAGGGCGACCGATGTGCGGGAGTCTTGCCCGACAAAGGGATGGGCCGCAACGCAAGTGAACTTCCTACGTAAAGCCTCGTTAAATGTTTTCGCGTGGTCAGCGTCTCTGTGGACGTGAAGCCAACATCGCCTTGCTGACTCGATTCGGGCAAGGTGGACGCGGCGGGGCAAAGGGGGCGGCACTTCCCGAAAGTTCTGCAAGGGAACTTGGGAGGACTGCAATTAGCGAAAGCGAATGCAGTAGTCGGATGAGGTCGTAGTAGCGGGGAAGCGGGGCAATGCCCGTGGAGCGAAGGGCCTCTGCGTGAAAAAAAGGGACGATGCAAATCAAATGGCGAGAAGAATAATGTCGAAAGACTGCAATAGGGGACAATCCGCTATGCGGCGGCGCGTCGGAAACCGCTCGTCCATATGGAGGAGCATCCATTGGAATCAATGTGAAACGGAGCCGAGAGGCGAAGGGGAGCGAAACCGATGAAACCAGTCCCACACGGAGAGCCGTATGCGGGAAAACTGCACGTACGGTTCGATGAGGGGGCGGGCGTACCCGATAACAAGGGGCGTCCCGCTCTACTCTACTAAATTACCACAGTAGCGGGAGTTTGTGATATACTGTTCGACATGAGACGGTGCAGGATAAATCTTCCAGATCGGTGCCAGCGCCTGATCAGCCGAGTGGCACACCGCGCGTTTGAAGGGGGCAAGCGGCGAATCGAAAGGGTCGCGCCGCTATGACAAGAAAAACCTACTGTGGCAATTTACTGTGGCAATCAGGTCTGACCCTGTTGGCCCGTCGCGGGCTTTCTCTTCGTCAGTGCGGGAGTCGGCCGCAAATTCTGCGGCGACGGCAAGTGCCGCCTTTCGCGCCTCTCCGCGAAGGCCGCTGCGAGGGAAGAGATAGCGGAACGCAGGCAGCGCATAGCCGATTGTCGGGA
>JAFRBA010000249.1 GCA_017405115.1 Kiritimatiellia bacterium | reverse complement strand
GAAGGAGGGCTGACGGCGCTGAAGTCAAATGTAAAGGTGTTCTGAAATGTAGTCATATAAAATTATGGCTACTTTTTCACGCGGCCCGCGTGAACATTGGCTCAAACCGCACTTTTCAAAAATTCAAGTGGCAAAGTCGGGAAGGAGTTGGACGAGGCGAACGCAACGCAGTTCAACGATTCTCGTACACGAATTTATTGATTTCCGCATAAGATTTCAGCACGCACCTTGCAGTATGAAATAGAGGCAAGGTCTGTCCTTGTCCACGGGAGAAGACGCAAGGTCGCGATGCTGCTGGCGAGATAATGCAGATGACCGCCCACAGACGGGCGGAAATCTGCTATAATACGCGCCAGACAATTCAAGACTTTGCGTTCGACGCATCGTTTTGGCTCTGGTGAAACCTGGAAAATTTTGCTGTGAGAGCCTGCGACGTGGAGAATGTACCCCCTGGGGTGCATCTTCTTCCGTGGCTTCTCACAGGGCTTTCCAGGGCCTCACCAGAAACACGGCAGGGGATTGCGCCCTCTTTCTTTTGCCGCAATTGGAACAAGGGCAAAAGGAAAGAAAAGAAAGATGAAGAAGTTCGTATTTATTGCAATACCCATCATCGCGCTGGCGATGACAGGGTGCGTCAGTATCGAAGAGCAATTGAATTCGCCAGACCCGTCTGTAAGGCTTAGTGGTGAGCATCGTCTCCTGACACAGGCTCGGATGTCAGGCAAGCCGGAAGAAGTTTTGAACGCGGTGAAGCGCATTCAAACCAAGCCTTTGCTCCTTGAAATCGCCAAGAATGCGCGACGAGAAAATCTAGATGAAGGGAAAGTGGCTGTCTCAAGACTGACGGATGAGAAAGATTTTGCAACGCTTGCCTGTTCGGCTCTATCGCCCCAAATTCGGCGCATGGCGTTGGCGAAAGTGGCGCAACAAGAGACTTTACTCACGATATGCACACAGACTGGCGATCATATGATACGGAAATTTGCGATGGACAAACTCTCCTCGGACAGTCTGGCACGATTGCCTTACTCGACTGCTCTTCTTCCGTACTGGAAGAAAATCTCCGACCAGAAGACGCTGGCACAAATCTACCGTGATGGGTGCAGAACATTTTCCGGAGATGATCTGAAAGCCATCGCTGAAAAGATTGATGACGAGGCGATTCTCGGAGAAATGGTTCTGCCTCCAGACGGAGAGGAAGTAGCTCGCGCCACATTCAAACGCAACGAGCAGATTTCCAAGCTAGGCAGCGAGATCAACGACCTACGCAAGAAAATCGAGGAGATCAACAAAGAGGCGGATTATGCGAAAGGAAATTGGGCGTTTTCAAAGGAAAGGCACCTACGGCACGAAGCGGCCGGCCTCTCAATCAAAATGGAAGAGACAAGAAAGCGGCTTGCTGCGTTGAAGAATTTGCCTCCAACATGGCTCTCTGTGGAGGATGCGACGGCGCGGATCGCACTTTGCGGTCGTATCAGAAACGTGGAAATACTTGAAAAACTACTTAATGCCGTCGGCGATCACAACAAGCCGCTTTTCGAAACTCGCGAACAACTTGCGCCGATTTTCAAGAGAATGCCAGAGGACAAGGCCTTGAAATTCGCGCTGCAAGAACTTGAGGGATATCGCACAGGCCATTGGAATAGTAACGAGTTCTGGCCACTTGAGGTCGCAGCCGGTCTTGCAGGGGTCGCGAAGGATTCAAAAACTCGCGTTCGTCTGGCTGATGTGGCGCTTGGGAAGATAGAATCAATCAAGGATGAGTGCCGGACCAGCCGTAATTTTATGGTGAGTTGGAATGACAAGGATAAGGAAATTGCTGCAAAATATGCTGCGGAATTCCCGCTTTCCGAAGACGATAAGGCCGAGATTCTTGCGAAGGGTGGCCTTGCCGCGCGCAGGGTCGCGGAGATTGCAGGGGAAGAAACGGCTCGCAAGGCACTCGCGTCAGGGCGTTCGCTCGGCAGGGAACTTGAAGAACAATTGGTTGCAAAGATCCCTGCTGACAAGATTGATTTGTCGTTGTATGAATCGGTAAAGCCTGGCGTTGCGAAAGCCGCTCTTTATGAGAAAATGCCCGAAAGCATGAAAGATGCAGCGGAGGCATCGTTGGAGAAATCGTTCGCCGCTGTTGAGGCCAAAGCGAAAGCGGCTGCCAGTGGAACATTTGAATTGGCTGGGTTCTACCTCGGCATGTCGTTAGACGACCTCGAAACGGTACTTGCGTACCATTTCCCGCGCCTTGAATTTAGTGAGTGCAGGGATGAGGATGGATACGAGAAGGAGAAGGGGTTCGGCAAGGAGTTCATGATTGTGTTCTCATCAAAGAACGCCCCGTTCTGTCGTGCTTCTGCAAAGGACAGAAAAGTCTATCGTATCGATTTCGACAAGGATATCATAGCAAACTGGTGTAAGTACAATGCTGTTACACCGAGAACATGGGCACAGTCGTTTGGCAAAGAGCATGGTGTCAGAATGGAGTATTCTCCTCTATCCAAAGAAGTGACGGCTGTATCCGGCAACAATATGTCATTCAGACAGATTTCGCTCCATCAGGAAACGTGGCAGTACAAAGATGCTGTGAAGAAATACCGCCTTACATACTACGGCAAGCCAGATATCATTGGGGGAATGGGTAGAGCACTGGGTAATGATGGTTGGGAGAAACTGTGTCGGGAAGGTGCCGCACCCGAAGGTACGCTCCGTGCCGAAATTGAAGACTGACCTCTTGGGCAACTAAGATTTTGCGAGCTGCTTGCGGTTTGCAGCTCGCAAAATCAATGAACAAACCGCAATAAAAAAAGGAACAAAAAGATGGAACAAATGATGGAACAGATTAATGGCTACTTTGCAAATGCAAGAGCCATATATTGGTGCGCCTCTATAATTCTAACGTTGCTTGGAGGCTTTTTGGTTGCAGCGGGTTGCAGATACTACAAGCGAATATTGTTTGTGATCGGGGCGCTTCCCGCATATCTTGTTATGCATTGTCTTTGTTGTCAATTCGGATGGACTGAGGTGTGGGCGGTTGTCGTTGGACTTCTTGCAGGTTTGGGTTTAGTTTTGCTTTCCTGGGCCTATATAATGGCATGGGGATTTTGGACGACAGTAGGCATTGTCTTCCTTGTGGCTCACCCGTTTATGGGTTCTAGATATGCTACAATGGATGGGATGAGCTGGTTCCGTTTTGGTTGGATGGTAACTTGCTTTGCAGTAGGTGGCGCATGGTTCGCGCTAATTAAACAGCGCCATATCCTCATACCTGTAACATCTTTGACTGGTGCAGGTTTCTTTCTGTTTGGTGGCTGCCTGCTTCTTACAGGGGCGAATCCCAAAATATTTACATCTATGTCTCCAGTAGGATTCTTAATCACGCTGGCTGTCCTTCTGGTGATTTTGACGGTTGTGGGAGTCTTCGTGCAATACAAGTATACCGCAAAGAAGCAGTTGGCAACAGTGGACGTCAATGGTGAGAAGGTCATTGTTGTGAAGAAGTCGAAATTCAAGTACATCTTGCTTGCCTTGACGTGCTGGCCGTTCGGATCCCAGAACATGTACGCAGGACGTTATATCAAGGGATCAATTCAGTTGTTGATTTCCGCTTTTGCAGGATACTTTAATTTTATTCCACTTGTCATTCCTTGCCTATGGGCGTGGGGAAATATCTTTTGCGTATCCAAGAACATAGTTGTCAATCCAAAGCCGGCAGACAAGGGCGGAGACGACAAATAATAAGTCAACCCAATCGTCGCGGTCAAAAGGCAGGGATTATGATTGCTGCCTTCAAACCGCGACGGTTGGATTAAGTGTTTTTTGCGTTAGGGACAAAAGAAAGGATAAAGAGTTATGAAGTTTATAGTGTGCATTGCCGCCGCGATCTGTTGTGCGCCTGTTGTGTTTGGTCAGGGATGGACGCGTATCGCAAAGCGTGTCGCGGAAACTACGGTCGAAGCTGCCGAATTTGTAAGAAAAGCGGCAGGTTCCGATGCAGAGGATGTGTCGGGGGCAACAGCGATGCCGACCAACGATACGGCGTCGGCATCCGAAGAAATTTCTGAAACTGGCGATGTCATCGTTTCTGAGCATCGGGATACGGATTCGCCGGAATATTGTATTGAACACAATATCGAAATGAGTGCCGTGGCGCTGAGAGTTGTAATGAAAGAGATGTCGTTTACTTCTAATACCGATAACAAAATTTATGATGAAGAACTCGAGAAACGGCATAGAGCCCGTTTTCTGGGGAAAAGAATTGCTATATCGGGAACAATAAAGAAAGTTACCACTACGTTTTTTGGCGAAGTTAAATTCATAATTGATGTGAGCGGCGGTACTGTTTCGGCACGTTTTGACGAGATGACGAGGTCTGAGGCTACGCAATTCCGTCCGGGGCAAACATTGTCGTTCGATGGTATTGTGTCAACGCGGAAAGTTATATCTTCAATCGCAATGGATTCTTGCAAGATACGCAATACGCAATAATATCAGACATCAACGACAGGTTCGAGGCGCGCGATTCAATGACGTGCCGCGAGGAGCGGATGCTGTTCGTGGGGCACACCCATGTTCCGGCAATATTCACGCTCGGTTTCTTCTCCGACCCGCACTTCCCCGACTGCCGCCGCGAGGAGGATGAGCGCGACTTCCGCATGAAGGAGGGATGCCAGTACCTCGTGAATGTCGGGGCGGTCGGCTATCCGCGTGTGCGGCCGTATTCCAACTACGTCCTGTTCGATCCGGAGAGCGGCGAGGTTCAGTTCCGCGAGGTAGATTTTGACTTCAGGGGCTACGCGGACGCGATGAGGGCAAAGTCGATTCCTGTTCCGCCTTGGGTGGAAGAACGGATATATTTCTGAGAATGCCGTAAGGAAGAACGGGAACTGCCGTTTTAGAATTGCAGGAAACAAAAAGGAGAAAGAAAAATTGTCGCGTAAGATTCTCACGGTCACCCAGTAGTATTACAGTAAAGGCACAACATGAAATGCGCGTGCTATGGCGTGTAACGCGAAGGCATCCTGATTCGCAAACCTAGGCCCCGGTGTCGGAATGGCAGACGACCTGGACTCAAAATCCACGGGCCGAAAGGCGTGGGGGTCCGACTCCCCCTCGGGGCACCATCCATAGCAACGGATGCTGGCGGGAACAGTGCGGAAGTCGTATTCGCCATCGTCAAGGCGCCAGACGGGCACTGCCGCATCGTGTCTGAGGACGGCTCGATATGGGCTGAGTAGCGCGCATGTCGAATCGCGGAGCAGTCCGCGCGCTAGACCGCATATTGCAATAACTAGTCTGGCGCTTGTGCGTGTCATTGGAATGTGGTATACTATGAATCATCCGATTGAAGCAAAAGAATCATATGGAGGAAGCATGACAACTGTCACCATACATGCCGAGGACGCTTTCGCGGCGGCGCTCCGTGCGTATGCAGATCGTCTCGGCAAAAGCGTCAACCAGGCCGTGAAGGATTTGCTTTCGCCTATCCTCGGCTTGCACAGTTGCAATTCACCTAATCGTGTGAACCAGTGGAAGGCAGTTTATGGATGCATTCCAAAAAATGAGGCCGACTTCGTTCGCAAGGCCATCGCAGAACAGCACGTCATCGACGCGGAGATGTGGAAATGAGATGCCCGCTGCTGTTGGACGCAAATGCGATCATCTCCCTCTTTGAAGGCTCCGACCCTGAGTTGGAGCGTGCTCTTTGCGGTGCCGAGGAACTGATTGTGCCGGTGGTCGCCTATGCCGAGGTCGTGGCTGGGACGGAATCGGACACAAAGCGCGCAAGGGCGACGATAGAGGCTCTTTCAACGCTAATGACGATGCCCAATACGCGGCTGTTGCCTGTTTCCGAGGCGACCGTGAGACATTACTCCAAGACGTACAACCAGTTGAAGAAGAACGGAACGCCGATTCCAACGAATGATATCTGGATTGCCGCGGCTACGTTAGAAGTAGGGGGCGTCCTGTTTACCCGCGACCGTCATTTCCTCAATATCCCGATGTTTGACACGATAGGTCTGGAAGACGCTAATCTTGACGACGGGAAAAACACATGGAGATGAGCATGAAAAAGAGCACGCGAAGGAAATACTTGACGGCCGCGCTGTTCGCTGCGGCCACGGCGGTCGTGTTCGCGGGCGACATCGTGGTCGAGCCGGACGGCGTCTCGCCCAAAGCGGCCCTGGAGAAGATACGTGCCGCGAAGGCCGCCGGCGACAGGGGTGCGTGGACCGTGCGCGTGAAACCCGGCGTGTATGCCCTGAAGGAGACGCTTGTGTTCACCCCGGCGGACTCCGGCACTCCCCAGGCCCCGGTCGCGTGGGTGGGCGAGGGTGAGTCGACGGTCTTCGCAGGCGGCGAGCAGATTGCGGGGTGGCGCGACGAGGGCGGCGGCGTGTGGTCGGCCCCGATCCCCAAGACGCCGTCCGGCGAGAGCGCCTACTTCGAGCAGCTTTGGGTGAACGGACGCCGCGCGGACCGCGCGCGCATCCCCAACCGCGTGCCGCAGAATCTCACGGAGGAGTATTTCCACGTGGCTAATTCCTCCTGCGCCAATGCCAAGGACGCCGCGCACACGGTGGAGCTCGTGGCGATCACCAATGCGGGCGCCGAGGCGCTCTGGCGGATACCCGACGACGAGCTGGACACCGCGCAGATGTGCGTCGTCCACAAGTGGAGCTTCGCACGCCGCGTCCTCAAGAAGCTCGACCGCGCGGCGCGCACGGTGGAGACGCACGGCCGCAGCGTGTGGGCGGGCTGGCAGAACTGGAACCCGCGCGAGACGCTCGTGTGCTTCGAGAACGTGAGGAGCGGATTCGACGCCCCGGGCGAGTGGTTCTACGACAAGAAGGCGGGGCGCGTCCTGTACCGTCCGCTCCCCGGCGAGAGGATCGAGACCGTGAAGGCGCTCGCGCCAAGCTCCAAGCTGAGCCGCCTCGTGGAGTTCAAGGGCGATCCCGACAGGGGCGAGTACGTGCACGACATATCCTTCAGCGGGCTCACGTTCGCCGTCACGGACGGCGCGGGCGAGAACGGCGTGTGCAACGGCCCGACGCAGGCGTACCAGCACCAGGCCGCGAGCGGCTACGACGGCGCGGTCACCGCGACGGGGGCGCATCGCCTCTCGTGGGACCGCTGCGCGTTCCGCCACACGGGCAACTACGCGCTCAGGTTCAATGACGGCTGCATGTCCAATTCCGTGACGCGCTGCCTGCTCGAGGACCTCGGCGCCGGCGGCGTGTGGATGGGCGCGGACGCGGGGTACGTCGCGAAGGGCGAGACGCTCATGCGGCGCGTCATCAAGAATCCCGCCCCGCGCACGACGGCGTTCAACCTCATCGAGAACTGCGTGATCCGCAACGGCGGACGCTTCAACCCGGAGGGGACGGGCGTGGCGTACACACACGTCTCCGACTCCAAGGTCCTCAACTGCGAGATCTACGACATGTTCTATACGGGCGTCTCCGTGGGCTGGACGTGGGGCTTTCGCGGCTCGACCGCGCAGCGCAACGAAATCGCGTTCAACAAGATATACGACCTCGGCAAGGGGATCATGAGCGACATGGGTGGCGTGTACACGCTCGGCACCAGCTACGGCACCACGGTGCACGACAACGTGATCCACGACGTGTGGTCCTACACCTACGGCGGCTGGGCCCTCTACACCGACGAGGGCTCCGAGGGCATCGTGATGGAGCGCAACCTCTGCTGGAACACGACGGACGGCGGCTTCCACCAGCACTACGGCGCGGGCTGTGTCATCCGCAACAACATCTTCGCGTGGAACAGGAAGCTCGGCGCGGTGAGGATGTCGCGGCAGGTTGTGCAGGACATCCCCTGCACGCTCCACTTCGTGAACAACATCGTGGTGGTGAAGGAGGGCCCGCTCGTGGGGCGCGGCCCGCGCGGCGTGGGCGGCATCTGGGCCGGGAACCTCTGGTACGACTACTCCGGGAAGCCCGAGCTCGACGGCCTCGACTGGAATGCCTGGAAGGACTGCGGCAAGGAGGTGCTCGGCAGATACGCCGACCCGCTCTTCGAGGACGCCGAGGCGTTCGACTTCCGCCTCAAGCCCGAGTCGCCCGCCTTCGCCCTTGGCTTCAAGGCCTGGGACTATTCCAAGGCGGGCATCAGGCGCTGATGGAGTCTGCAAGGGGTAGGCGGCGCAGTGATTCTTTGGTAAAATACAAGGGCGCTAATCTTTCATGGGAGACGTAAAACAGGAGTTGCAAATGGAGCTAGAGAGGTCAAGGCGGTCCTTCATCCGCGGCGCGCTGGCCGTCGGCGCGTTCAACATCGTCCCGGCGCGCGTCCTTGCGTCGGCGACGGCGCCGTCCAACCAGCTGACGCGCGCGCTGATCGGGTTCGGCGGCATAGCCCACAGCGGCAACCACCTGTGCTACCAGGGCTCCAGGCTCGTGGGCCTGTGCGACCCGGACTCCCTCCGCGTGGCCGAGGGGCTGAAGTGCTGCGAGGGCATGGGATGGGGCAAGGTGAAGGCATACAAGGACTTCATGGAGCTTCTGGCCGACCCGGGAGTGGACATCGTGCACATCTGCACGCCGCCGCACTGGCACGGCTGCATGAGCGTCATGGCCGCGCGCGCCGGCAAGGACATCTGGTGCGAGAAGCCCATGACGCGCACCGTCGGCGAGGGCAAGCGCGTGATGGAGTACGTGCAGGCGAAGAAGCGGATGTTTCGCCTCAACACCTGGTTCCGGTTCCAGGGCGTGTACTACGGGTTCGGCACCACGGTCGAGCCCATACGCAAGGTCGTCGAGAACGGGCTCCTCGGCAAGGGGCCGATCCGCTGCGTGTTCGGGTCGGGGCAGGGATTCGACTGGAAGTTCTACTGGTCGGGGCTCGTCAACGCGAAGCCCGAGCCCGTCCCCGAGACTTTCGACTGGGACATGTGGCTGGGCCCCGCCCCCTGGAAGCCCTACAGCAGGCACCGCGCGCACTCGACGTTCCGCGGCTACTGGGACTACGACTCGGGCGGCCTGGGCGACATGGCCCAGCACTATCTCGACCCGCTGCAGTACCTGCTCTGCAAGGACGAGACCAGCCCCGTCAGAATCGACTACGTCGGCCCGAAGCAGCATCCCGAGGTGGTCGGCCGCTTCGACCGCATAACGCTCAGGTACGACGACGGCACGGAGGTCGTCCTAGACGGCGACGAGTCGCTCAAGGAGGAGCCCCTCCTGCGCGGCTCGAACGGGATGTGCGTCTACAAGAAGGCGCCGGGGGGCAAGACGCTCCGCCTCGTCGACGGCTCCGGCAAGGAGCTGGACGCCGAGAAGGTGCTCTCCGAGCTCCCGCCGCCTGCGCCGCAGGTGAGGAACTTCATGGAGTCGGTGCGCGAGCGCAGGAAGTTCGCCCTGAACGAGTGCAACGGCTTCCGGAGCTGCACGATGTTCAACCTGGCGATAGTCGCCGAAAGGACGGGGCGCGGATTCCGCTTCGACCCGGTGTCTCTGCGGGCGGTCGACGACGAGGAGGCGAACCGCTTCCTCTATCCGTCGATGCGCGACCCGTGGGAGAAGGAGTTCTACAAGGCCTAACGGAAAACCAGAAACGAGGAGAAGAAAGTGAAGAAGGAAAGACTGGCGGTTCTCGCGGCGGCGGCGCTTACGCTCGCCGGCTGCGTGTCGGACAAGTGCGGCTGCGGGTGCGACTGCGGCTGCGGGTGCGACTGCGGCTGCGAGGCGTGCTGCGGCGCGGTGCCGGAGGTGTGCACCGCGGAAGAGCTCGCCGAGGGCTTCGTGCCGCTCTACAACGGCCGCGACCTGGCGGGATGGACGGCGACGGGCAAGGAGGGCGCGTACCGCCCGGCCCGCGGCGGAGTGCTGGAGTACGACAACCTCGCGGGCGGGGCCACGCTCTGGACGGACCGCGACTACACGAACTTCGTCATAAGGTTCGAGTTCAAGCTCTCCTGCGACTGCAACAACGGCCTGGCCGTGCGCACGCCGTTCGGCAAGCACGCGGCGTACGACGGAATGGAGATCCAGATGCTCGACGACGAGGGCGCGATGTACACCACCACGTTCCCGCAGCTTGGCCTCTACCAGAAGGCGTGCGGGCGCCACGGCGCGGTGTACGGCGTCATACCGTCCAAGCACAGGGCTGACGGCAGAAGCTACCTCAGGCGTCCCGGCGAGTGGAACAGCGAGGAGGTCACGCTCGACGGGTCGAAGGTCAAGGTGGTGCTGAACGGCACGGTCATAGTCGACGACGACCTCTCGCGCTACCCGACCGACGGCACGACGATGGACGGCTCGAAGCATCCCGGGCTGCGCAACGCCAGCGGCCGCCTCGCATGGCTCAGCCACGGCTATCCGTGCTGGTGGCGCAGGATCCGCATAAGGGAGATCCGGTGATGAGGCGCGGCCACATGCGCACATGCGCGGTCCCCGCCCTGGCGTGCCTGCTGGCGGCGCTTTCGCTCCCGGCCTGGGACGGCCCGAAGCTGACCGTGGAGCCCGACGCCGCGTGCGTGCGCCGCACGTGGGCTGATGTCAGAGACTCCATAGCCGCGTCGATCGCCAAGACGGGCGACGGCTACTTCGCCTATTCCCACCGGTTCAACGACATCGGCCCGATCGACACCTCGGGGACGCTCACCGACGAGGAGCTGAAGACGCAGTTCGCGATGGCATGCGTCCTCGCCTCGCCGATAACCGTGAAGGGGCGCCCGCGTCCGCAGGTGTCGGAATGGCTCGGCAACAAGATGCTCATGAACGTCAACGACGACAAGGTGGCCCGCCAGGGGCACGTTGTCGCCGAGCGCGACGGGACGTTCGTCATACTGAAGTACCTCTGGGGGATGAACGGCGGCAACTGCGCGGTCGCGTTCTACAATCCCACGGACAAGCCGCGCCGCGTCTCCGCCACGGCCCGCGAGCTGGCGCTGTCGGGAACCGTCAAGTGGACCGACCGGTTCGACCCCGCCGTGACGGGGTCCTTCACGGGCGAGCTCGCCTTCGACGTGCCGGCGCACGGCGCCAGGCTTGTCTACGCGAACGGCGCGCCCCTCATGCGGAACGAGTACCGCCGCGAGTGCGCGCAGCTTTCAGGAGGGGCGCTCGTCTGGAAGTCGGTCTTCGTGCCGCGCGACGGGAAGTACGTGCTTACCGTCGGCACGCACGACAGCGCGCCGTATCGCGTAAAGGTGAACGGACTCGATCTCGGCGAGCGCCGCGGCGCGGCGAGCTTGGAGGTTCAGCTGTTCGAGCCGGAGAACACGGTCGCGGTGTCCGGCGACGCCTCGGTGGAACGCATATGGGTAACGCGCACCGGCTCCATGCTCGACGCCGTGACCACGGCGTACCGCCTCGCGCGCTACGGCAAGGACTACGAGGCAAACCAGATATACACGTCCGCCGCGGACCTTCCCGTAGGGGAGCTGGAGCCTGCCGGCCCGGACGAGGAGAATGCCCTCAAGTGGATACACGAGGCTCTCTGGACGTGGCAGTTCGACTGGCTCTGGGCGCGCTGCGCCGAGGCGGCCGGAGACAAGGCGCGCGCCGTCAAGCTCGTCGAGACCGGCTGTTTCCGCTTCCGCGACAGGTACGGAATCGAGCCCGACGACCCCGCGTTCTGGCAGCACTACGAGAAGCTGACAGGCAAGAAGAGGGAGGACGGGAAGGCCAAGTCCAAGTCGCCCTCGGGCGAACAGTCTGCCCAGACTTGCGTCGAATGGCAGGCCGAGCACGCCGCCGAGCTCGGCCGGGCCGTCGCCGCCGAGAGCCTGGACGCGGCGCTCGCTTCGGACGCCGCGGCGGACGCGCTGCTTGCCGAGGTCGCCGGAGCCTACGATACCGATCCACTTGTCGCGATCAAGATCGCGGCAGTGACGGCAAGGGCGATGGAGCCGGGCGCGGAGGCGAAGCGCAGGGTCTGGGCCAAGGCGCTCCTGAAGGCGGCCTTGGCCGCGACGGACGGCTATCGCGCCGTATTCTTCCTCGAGCAGCTGCGGTGGTGCGGATCCCGCGACCAGCTGCCCGAGATCAATGGCCTGGCCGGCAAGGCCTCCGCAGAGGGCGTGGCGTCCTTTGCCGCGATGCTTGCGCGGGAACTGAGGGCCTGTCCCCAGAAAACGGGGGCCTGTCCCCGTAGCCAGAAGCTGGGGAACGACCCCATGAAGAACAGGAGCTGGGCGGAGGGCCGCACGGTGCCGCGCACTTTCGTCGACTCCAGGGGCGGGCGTCTGCTCTACCGCCTGCACGAGCCGGAAACCGTCCGCGAGGGGCGGAAATATCCGCTAGTCGTCTTCCTGCACGGCGCCGGCGAGCGCGGCAACGACAACGTGCTCCAGCTGATACACGGTGTGCCCCAGATCATAAGCTTCTCCGAGCGCATGGACATGCCGTGCTACGTAATAGCGGCGCAGGTGCCGCGCGTGCAGCTCGACACCGACCCACAGGGCCTTAAGTGGGTGGGCGTGCCGTGGGACTCCCCCGAGCCCCACAAGATCCCTGGCGAGCCGTCCGCGCCGATGGCATCCCTCATCGAGCTGGTCGACCACTTCAGGGGCCTTCCCTCGGTCGACGCCGACCGCGTCTACGCGACCGGCCTTTCGATGGGGGGCTTTGGCACGTGGGACCTGGTGATGCGGCGTCCGGAGTGGTTCGCCGCGGCGATTCCCGTCTGCGGCGGCGGCGACCCCTCGGAGGCCGCCCGTCTGCGAGACGTACACGTGCGCATATTCCACGGCGGCGCCGACACGACTGTTCCCACGGTGCGCGGGCGCATCATGTTCGAGGCGCTCAAGGCTGCCGGGTGCGACGTCGGATACTGCGAGTACCCCGGCGTCGGACACAACAGCTGGGCGCCGACGTATTCGGACGACGAGGTGCTCTCCTGGCTTTTCCGCCAAAGGAGGTAGTTTCAAAAACTTAGATGCGCCTGCCTTCACATCTTCAGCAGGTGCTTGCGTAGGGCGATGGCCACCGCCTCCGCCCGGTTCGCGGCGCCGATCTTGTCCATCAAGACCTTGACGTGCTTGGCCACGCTGTCGTCGCGGATGCCAAGCAGCACGGCCATGTCGTGGTTGGTCAGGCCCCTGGTCATCGCGGCGAGGATCGTGTTTTGGCGAGGACTCAGCTCCGGGACAGGAGGGTTTTCCCGGATGAGGCGGTCTATCTCCGGCGAGACGACCCGTTCTCCTGCGGCAATTCGCCGGACGGCGGGTATCAGCGAGGCGTCGTCGTCGGCCTTGGCCATCACTCCGGCCGCTCCAGCCTCGACGGCCTTGGCCACGCCGTCGGCGGCCACATACGAGGTCAGCATGAGAACCCTGGCGGACGGCAGCTTGGCGCGCAGTTCCATCATCGCCTCGTACCCGTTCATGCGCGGCATCGAGAAGTCCATGACGACCACGTCCGGGCGTTTCTCCAGGGCGAGGCGTATGGCCTCCTCGCCGTCTTCCGCGACGCCTACGACCTCCATGTCGGGCTGCGTGCCGAAGAGCGAGGCGAGTCCGATCCGGACGACGGCATGGTCGTCGACGATGAGAATCTTGATGCCGTTCATGCTGCGGGCTCCCCTGGAACCGTCAGCACGACGGCCGCGCGGGTGCCGCGGCCGGGCGAGCTTTCGACGGTGAATTCACCTTTGCGGGCCTTGATCCGCTCCCGGATCCCCGCCAGCCCGAAATGGCCTTGCTCCACTCCGGGCCTGGCGGCGACGTCGAATCCGCACCCGTTGTCGCGGACGGAGAACAGGAACATGTCTCCCTCGATCGCGCCGGCGATGGCTATGCGCGTCGCCCGCCCGTGGCGTATGGCGTTGCTCACGAGCTCGCGGATGATTCGCAGGATGTCGTGGGCGGTGCTGTCGGAGAGGCGGTCTCGCGGAACCTCGAAGCGGACGGAGAGCTCGGCATGGCCGAGATGCGGGGCCACAGTCCGCCGGATGGCATCGTTCATGTCCGGCAGCTCGAGCGCGTCGCTTCGCAGGTCGTAGAGGCAGTTGCGCAGTTCGTTGCGGCACATGCCGAGCGTGCTTTGGGCCATGGAGAGGTGCCGCTCGGCGTCCGGCGGGAGAGTGTCGCCGGCGTAGGCGGCCGCGGTTCTGATTTCCAATGCGGCGCCGGTGAGGTTCTGCGAGATCGCGTCATGCAGCTCGACCGCGAGCCGAGTGCGTTCGCGCACCTTGAATTCCGAGCCGATGCGAGCGACGACCTGTGCCTCGATCTCGCGGTCTCTGCGGGCGACAATCCTGCGCAGGAGGAGGTTCAGCGCAGCGCTCCCGGCAAGGGCGGCGGCGAGAATGCCGAGAATGACGGCGAATCGCCCTGCGGTGAGCCAAGGCGGGCGCTTGACGATCTTGACGTCGCCCGGAAACCGCGGCGCGATGAAGAAGCCGCGGACCTGCGGGAACTCAGGGGTCGAGCGCCAGGCGTCGGTTTCCATGACGCAAGTCCCGGCGACCGACACGGTGAAGTCCGCCCCGACGCCGGATGCGCATTCGGGCACGGCGGCGGTGTCCACGGTGAACACCGTGCCGAAGCTTTCGACGTAGAGCCGCCGGTCAGGGTCGAGTTCGCCAGGCGCCTTGATCACCCGCCCGACGATGCGCACGGCCCTGCCGTGGTACCGCATGTCTATTATCGTGCGCCCGTCCGGAGTAGGCAGCAGGCTGTTTCTGGAAATATCCTCCGGCGCTTCCGGTTCTTCGCGGTCCTCAGGCTCGACCTTGCGCCAGATCGCGCGTTTGAGGGTGATGTTGAAGAAGTCGGAGTCCGGCAGGCCTGCTGCCTGGACGCAGTCGCCGTACGCCGGCAGGCTTTCGTTGGCGGATTGCATTCGCATCAGGTTGCCGCCCTTGGTCAGGACGAGGAATCCGTCGCGCCAGACGGCGACCACCCGCCCGGACGCCGTGTGCCGCACGAGCGTCGGGATGTCGGCCCTCCGGCGGCCGGCGAGCGGTTCGGCGTCCGGCGCGTCGTAGACGTTCGCCGGCGGGGGGGACAGGACTTCCATGCAGTCGTCGTTCCGGATGCCGACGACCGGCCCGATCTGCTTGCGGTAGCTGTAGCTGGACGGCGTGCAGATTCCCGTGACGCGCACCTTTGCCCAGACAAGCGCCTGCAGGGAGCGCTCTGCCTGCCGCCCGCCCTGCACTGCGACATACACGGCATTGCTGTCGGCCGTCAGCGTGAGGAACAGGAAACGTGGATCGATGTCGTCGCGGACGACATCGGCTACGACCCCTTCTATCTGCACCAGACGGTAGTCGACCGAGCCGTTCAGCAGTTCGCGGGCCTTGACCGGCGTCGGCTGGACAGGGGGAGCCTTGCCGACTACCCGCACGGTCGTGCAGGAGGCGCGGCGCATCAGCATCCGGTTCCGGTCCGCGAACAGCGTGGTGATGCGGCCCTCGGCCCGGACAATGTCGCCCGGCGACGCCCGCATGGCCTGGCCCATCGCATCTTCGCAGTCCAAGGCGAGCGCACCGCTCGCGTCCTGCACCGTCAGCGAGGTGTTTGAGTCGTCAACTCCCTCCGTGACGGTCGCCTCCAGGGTGAACGCGGTGCCGTCGCGACAGTTGCCGCGCAGCATTCCGGCGACTTCCCGGCAGTCGTGCGCGCCTGCGCGATGCAGGGCGCCGAGACAGACGAGGGCGAGCAGTGGTATCGTTCGGCTCATTTGCACACGTATTCTACCATAAAACGCGCCTGCCCGGAATTGGCCGGGCACACCCTATTTTTGGGGTGTTGCCAGTCGGCGGACCATTTTGTAAAATACACGGCGATGGAAAGCGTCGTTAGGGCAAGCGTCGCCGCGCTGTCGGCGGTCGTTCTTTCCTGCTGCGCCGAGGCGGTCGTCCTGGAGCGCGGCAGGACGGATGTCGTGATCGCGTCCGACGCCCCCAAGTCAGTCGGGTTCGCCGCGTGCGAGATGACGAACTTCCTCTCTCGCGCGCTCGGAGGCGCCGTGCCGGTCGTGTCGTCGCCCACGCCCGGCCGCGTGTCGATCGTGCTAGGCGCGAACAGGTGGACCAAGGCGGCTGGCCTCAGGCCGGAGAATCTGCCGCGAGACGGGTTCGAGGTGCGCGTGGCGGACGGCATGGTGCTGATCGCCGGCGTCGACTCGCCCGACGCAGACTTCGCCGCGCTGGTGAGGAACGGGCGGCTGGCCGGCGTGGCTCCGAACGTGCGGCACGGCGAGCGCGGCACGCTCTTCGGAGTCTACGACTTCCTGGAGAGGCACGTGGGCTGCAGGTTCTACTTCCCCGGGGAACTCGGGGAGGTCGTACCGCGGCGCGCTCGGATCGAGGTTCCCGCGGGGGCGCGCTCCTGTGCGCCTGTCTTCAAGGTGCGGGACGTCTACCTGCAGGGCGACGGCGCGTGGCCCGGAGCGAAGACGAATGCCGAGCGCGACCGCATCAAGGCCCTTGACTGGCTGCGGCTGAGGCTGCAGACGGAGTCCATTCCATGCTGCCACGGGTTGAACAACCTGCAGCTCTCCGACAGGTTCGGCGCGACCCATCCGGAATGGTTCTGCCTGACGCGCGACCAGCACGGCGGCGGTCTCAGGCGCGAGACGGGGACTGGCCGGAACGCCGGGAGCTGGAAGAACCACATGTGCTTCACGAACGACGCGCTCTGGGACCAGATATTCGCCGACATCATGGCGTACTTCGCTGGCGAGGACCCTGCGGCACGTGGTATTCGCCGAGAGTGGAACTCGTCGCCGTCCGGATGGGGCCCCAACTTCTCCGGGCGGTATGTCGACATAATGGCTCAGGACGGCATGCAGGAGTGCTTCTGCGACAAGTGCCAGGCCGCATACGACAAGTCCAAGGGCATCACGGGCTACGCGACCGAGCTCATATGGGGCAGGACCGCCGCGCTTGCGCGCCGCCTTGCCGACGCGGGGTGTCCCGCGATAGTCACGCAGATGAGCTATTCGCCCTACAGGGCGATGCCGTCGTGCGAGCTGCCGTCCAACGTCTGGGTCATGGTCGCGCGGAACGGGCCATGGTCAGTGGGGAATCCGTCAGCGGTCGCTAGCGACAAGGCCGACATTGCGGCATGGGCGGAAAAGCTCGGCCACAAGGTGTGGATGTGGACTTACCCCGCGAAGCACTCGGGGTCGCCGCTTTCCCTAAAGGGGCCTCCCGACTACGCGCCGCGCGCGTGGCACAGCTACTACAAGGCGATGGCTCCGTGGAGCATGGGCAGCTTCGCCGAGAGCGAGAGCGTGAACTCGCTCGTGCACTACATGAACTACTACGTCTTCTCGAAGCTCGCCTGGGATCTCGACGTCGACATAGACGCGCTTCTCGACGAGCACTACAGGCTCATGTACGGAGCCGCCGCGGCGAAGATGAAGGAGGCCTTCGAGACGTTCGAACGCAAGTGGATAGGCGAAATCGCCGGCAAGACAGTCGACACGCCGCTCGGGCCGAAGGCGCAGGCGCCCTCCCGCGCCGAGCTGTGGACGAACATATACCCGGAGCGCGAGGTGCTGCGTGTGCGGTCGCTCTTTGACGAGGCCGCCGCGGCCGTGCCGAAGGGGTCGCTTGAGGCGCGGCGCATCGCGCTCATGCGGGGCGTGTTCCTGGACCCGCTCGTCGAGGCCGGCCTGCAGGCGGCGGAGGAGATGTCGAAGGACCGCGCGCTGGCGCGGCGCCGCGCGGCGCCGCCGGCGAAGAACCTCCTTGCCAACGGCTCGTTCGACCCGGACGGCGGCGGATGGAACAAGCCGTCCGGCCTGTGCGGCTACGACACGTCGACATTCGTCAGCCCCCCAGCGTCGTTCCGCGTCTCTAACACGAACGGCGTGGGGTGGAGCTGCTGCACGCAGCCGATGGAGGGCAAGTTCAAGGACGACACCACCTACCGCGT
The DNA here is from genome assembly GCA_017405115.1 of Kiritimatiellia bacterium. The sequence goes on along the minus strand of JAFRBA010000249.1, from coordinate 14,887 downwards.
CTCGTTCTTCGTAAAGCTCGACGACGTCCGCAAGCTCGAAAGGGTAGGGCACTCGTGCTGGGCGATCTCGTACTACAACACGTGGTTCTGCAAGCCGGGCGGCGGCAAGGAAGGAATGCTTCTCGGCACGGCGGACTGGTTCTACTACGAAGGCACGTTCAAGACCGGAAAGCGCAAGCCGGACGACAAGACGGCCAAGCCCTACTTCTCATGGGGCTTCAACGGGAAGGTCGTCGGCACGGCGTGGGTGGACGACGTGGTCGTCGAGGAAATCTCAGAAGGGAGGTAGCAGTGGACAGAAGAGGGTTCATCAAGACAGGTACTGCGGCAACGGCCGCCTTTGCGGCGCCGTACATCGGCTCGGCCGGCTTCGGCCGGCAGAAGATCCGCATGGGCTTCATCGGCGTGGGCAGCCGCGGCACCCAGGTGATGCGCCTCTTCCAGGCGCAGCCCGACGTGGAGGTCGCGGCGCTCTGCGACGTGTACGAGCCGTATCTCCGCCGCGACAACGACGCGGTGGACCCCAACTTCCGCAAGTACGGTATCACGTCGATACCCAAGTTCGACGAGCGCGACAGGTTCGGGCCCGGCGTCCGCCGGTACGACGACTACCGCAAGCTGCTGGACGATCCGGCTGTCGACGCCGTGATGATCGCGACGCCCGACCACTGGCACGCGATAATGACGATAGCCGCGATCAAGGCCGGGAAGGACGTCTACTGCGAGAAGCCGCTCTCGATGACGATCCGGGAGGGGCGCGCGATGGTGGACGCGCAGAAGGCGTCGAAGCAGGTGGTCGGCGTCGGCCTCAACCGCCGCGCCTCCGTCGCATACCAGGAACTCAAGAAGACGATTTCCACCGGCAAGTACGGCGGCTTCCGCGGCGCCCGCGCATGCCGCATATCGAACATCTCGCCGAACGGAATCGGCAAGTGCCCCGACATGCCGCCGCCGAAGGGCATGCAGTGGGAGAAGTGGATCGGCCCGCGGCAGATGCGCCCGTACCGCTACACGACCGCGCCGTACTACTTCCGCTGGCACCCCGACTTCTCGTCGCAGATGGGCAACTGGGGCGTCCACTTCTGCGACGTCATGCGCTGGATGCTCGACGAGGAGTATCCCTCGGCGATAGTCGCCTCGGGAGGGAAGTACTTCCTCGACCACGACGGCGAGATCGACGACACCGACGACGTGACGTTCGAGTTCGCCGACGGCAAGATGATGCACTTCTCGATCTACGAGGGCGGAACGTCCTTTCCGATCCGCCAGCGCGAGGTCGAGTTCATGGGCACGGACGGCGTCGTGTACGCCAACGAGCTAGGCTTCGACATCCTGCCGAACGGACGGCGCGAGTTCGCCAACCCTAAGGGGCCGGTCTTCGCCGAGAGGCACTTCGTCCACAAGGAGGAGTGCCTTCCGGACGGCAGCTGGGCCGGCAGCGGGCTGTGTCTCGTGAGGAACTTCCTCGACTGCGTCAAGAGCCGCGGCGAGCCGCTCTGCCCGCTGGAGGTCGGCCACCGCTCGACGTCGTTCGCGCTGCTTGCCAACATTGCGCTCAAGATGAAGCGCCGCCTCGAGTGGGACGGCGCGAACGAGCGCTTCACGAACTGCGAGGAGGCGAACGGTCTCCTCCACTATGAATACCGCGAGGGATACAAGCTCGGCTGACGGAGGGGAGGAGATGGAGATGTCCAGGGGTGATTTCATAAGCGCGGGGCTGATGGCGGCCGTGGCGCCGGGGGCGTCCTTCGCCGCCGCGCCGGCGCGGCGCATAACCATCGAGGCCACGAGCTGCGCGTTCGAGCGCGAGCCGATGGTGCGTCCGTTCGGCTTCAAGGGCGGGTACCTCACCGAGGAGTGGATCGTCTCTGCGTACGTGCGGTCCACGTCCGGCAGGCACGGCATCGGCCTCGGCACGCAGAGCTGCCTGTGGTCGGACGCGAAGGTCTTCGCCGCGAACTCCAAGTGCGGCGGCAACGCGATCATGTTCGCCATGACGCAGCACGCGCTCAAGCTCGCGGTCGGCAAGCCGTTCACCTCCCCGGTGGAGCTCAACGACTGGCTATGGCCGCAGGTGTGGGAGTACGGCAGGAAGGTGTCGGCCAACCCCGACCTTCGCGCGACGTACGCCCTGAACGCGCTCGTCGCGGTGGACAACGCCGTGTGGGTGCTCTTCGCGAAGGAGAACGGCCTCGCGTCGTTCGACGAGATGATCCCCGAGGCCTGCCGCCCCGCGCTCGCCGATCACCACGCCAAGTGCGCGTCGATTCCGCTCTTCTCGTACAAGGTGCCCGTAGCCGAGATCAAGGAGGCGGTGGACTCCGGCTACTTCTTCATGAAGATAAAGATCGGCCAGCCCGGCACGCAGGAGGAGATGCTCGCCAAGGACATGGCCCGCGTCTCCGAGATACACTCCGTGCTCAGGGACTGCCGCACGCCGTACACCAAAAGCGGGAAGCTGCCGTACTATTTCGACGCCAACGGGCGCTACGAGAAGAAGGAGACGTTCCTGAGGTTCGTGGACCACCTGAAGAAGATAGGCGCCTACGACCAGGTAGCGATAGTCGAGGAGCCATTCGACGAGTATGCCGACATCGACGTGAACGACATTCCGCTCAGGCTCGCGGCGGACGAGTCGGCGCACACGGTGAAGGACGCCCTGGAGCGCATCGAGATGGGCTACCGCGCGATGGCCCTCAAGCCGATAGCGAAGACGATGTCGATGTCCATGAAGATCGCCCAGGCCGCGTACGAGAGGCAGATACCTTGCTTCTGCGCCGACCTCACCGTCTGCCCCGTGCTGGTGGAGTGGAACAAGGCGGTGGCGGCGCGACTCCCCGCGTTCCCCGGCATAGGCGACCTCGGGCTCGTCGAGACGAACGGGCACATGAATTTCCGCAACTGGGAGACGATGCGCAAGGACCTCGCCTACCCGGACGCGCACTGGACGCGCACCGAGAAGGGCGTCTTCGAATGCGACGCAGACTACTACGCAAAGTCCGGCGGAATCCTCGAGCCGATGCCGAGGTACGAGAGGATGTACGAGCGGACGTAGCCAAAGACCAAACAAGATGCAAAGACTGAAGTTCGTCAAGGCGCTTGCGCTGGCCCAGGCCCTGCTCTGCGCCGTCGCGGCGCAGGCGGTATCGAAGATCGCCGCCGTTCCGCTGACCGCGCCAAAGGAGCCCAAGGCCCTAGAGTGGGAGTTCGTCGAGGAGCTGAAGCTCCCCGAGAGGAACCCCGCCCCCGCAGCGGGGACGCATCCTGGCGACCTGAAGGAGCCGTGGCTCAAGAACCGCATATCGCGCTGCTACTTCTCGCCGATCAAGCGCGCGCCGTACTTCCGCGACGAACTCGCCGAAGACGTCGACTACTATCCCGACGCGTACCTCGAGCGCCTGAGGAACGAGGGCGTGAACGGGCTGTGGATATCCGGCGAGTTCAGGGAGCTGGCGGAGACGAGCTTCAACCGCCGCGACCCGAACGGGCTCAAGCGCCTCGCCAAGCTGTCCAGAACCGTCGCGAAGTGCAAGGCGCACGGCATAAAGGTATGGCTCTTCGGCATCGAGCCGCGCTGCTTCAAGCCCGGCGACCCGCTGCTCAGAGAGCATCCGGAGTTCGGCGGCTCGACGGCAGGGTGGATCGACTGGACGATGATGTGCCCCTCCGAGCCGAACGTGCTGAAGTTCCTGGAGGAGCAGACCTACGACATCTTCAGCCATGTGCCGGACCTCGCCGGGCTTCTCCTCATCACGAACGGCGAAGGCATGATGACGTGCCTCAGCTGCCGCAAGGTGACCGGGGAGGAGCCGTATGCGGAGCACTTCACCTGCGACCGCTGCCGCGGCAAGCCCAACTGGAAGCTCCACTCCGACACCGTGGGGGCGATGGTCAGGGGCATGCGCAGGGCGGCGCCGAAGGCGGAGCTCTTGAGCTGGTTCTACCAGCCGGCGCCCACCCCGAACCGCCTCGATTGGGTCGCCGAGGCCGCGCGGCACCTCCCCGACGGCGTGGCGCTCGTCTACAACTTCGAGTCCGGCGGGCTCAAGAAGCAGGCCGGCCGCTGGCGCTGCGGCGGCGACTACTGGCTGTCGTACCCCGGCCCGGCGCAGCCGTTCCGCAACGTCGCCCGCGCCGCGAAGGAGGCCGGCACGCGCATCGGCGCGAAGATACAGACCGCCACCTCCCACGAATGCGCGACCGTCCCGTACATCCCGGCCCCGGGCCTCATCTACCGCAAGATGAAGGCCATGAAGGAGGAGGGCGTCTCCGACGTGATTATGTGCTGGTTCTTCGGCAACTACCCCGGCATCATGAACCGCGCGGTCGGCGACCTCGCCTACAGCGACTTCAGGGAGACCGAGGAGGAATACCTCGACCGCCTCGCGAGGCAGACGTGGGGCGACGACGCCCCGGCAATGGCCAGGCTCTGGAAGGACTTCACCGACGGCTACTCCGAATATCCGTTCTCCAACGTGATGCAGTACGGCGGGCCGTTCCACAACGGCATCGCCTGGCCGCTGCTCGCCCGCGTCGAGTGCGACCGCCTGTCGCACACCTGGCTGCCGGGCGAGCCGCCCAGCGGCGACATGGTGTGCGAAAGCCTGCGCGACTTCACCATCGACGAGGCCGAGCTGCTCGCGAGGACTATGGCCGACAAGTGCTCCGGCGTCGCCGCCGACGGCACCGACATGCTGGAGACCCTCTCCGCGAAGTACGCCGGCGACAGGGATCGCCTGCGCGACCTGGGCGTCATGAAGACGCTGCGGGCGCTCTTCCGCAGCGGCGCGGACATCTACCGCTTCTACCGCATGCGCAGCGAGGCGATATTCCGCAGCCGCGTCTGCGGCGACGCGCGCGCGGCACGCGCGGCGCTCCGCGAGATGCGCGAGATCGTCGCCGCCGAGAAGGAGAACACGCGCGCCGTCATCCCGCTCGCGAAGGCGGACTCGCGCCTCGGGTTCCACTCCGAGGCGCAGGACTACAAGTTCTGGCCCGCCCTCCTCGAATGGCGGCTCGGCACCCTGGACGCGACGTCCGCCGACATAGACGCCATCGACGCCGCGATCGCCCGCGGCGAGCCGTACCCGGAGAGCGAGTTCGAGCGCGACGCGCCATGCGTAGCGGTCGGCGGCGCCGAGACCGCAACGACGAACGTCTCCTTCCGGCTGGAGCTGCGGCCCCAAGGCGACCTCGCGGTCGTCGGCCGTGCGCGCGCCCACGTGAGGAACCTGGTGTTCGGCGCGTTCGACGCCGCGTGCGTGAAGCACCCGACGCACGCATACGTGCCGCGGCCGGGCTCCGGCGAGAAAGTCGTCTACATGCCCGGGGCGACGGACGAGATGAGCGCGTCCGCTGCGCCGGCCGAGAACGGGGAGTGGACGTTCGAGGTGGTCTTCCGCGCGGCCGCGTGGAACAGCGACGACCGGCTGCGCCCGGGCTGGTTCGCCATCATGACGGACGCGATGCCGCAGACGCACAACGGCCGGTGGGTGTGGCCGGAGTCCGGCGAGAGGGTCTACTGCAGACTCTGCCTGCCGTGGCTCTGGGGCAGGTACTACGGCCGCGTCAGGTGGCCCGACCCCCCATTTTTGGGGCATTGCAAATGACATGCCGTCTTTTGTACAATACACGGCGATGAAACGCGTTGCCATGGTATGCATAGCCGCTCTGCCGGCTCTTGCGGCGGGGCAGTCTGTTCCGGCGCCGCCGAGCGCGGCTGCATACGCAGATCGCTGTACATTCGACCTCAAGGCAATATCCGACAGGGTCTACGGCGGCGGCGGGGACAATCTTGCCACCAACCCGAACTTCACGGAGTGCGAAGACCCGAAGGCGCCGACAAGCTGGCGCCGACTCTCGACGAGCTTCCCGGCCAAGGGCCTCGACGGGATGGCGGCCGCAGACCTGAAGAAAAAGATCGAGTCGCTCGTGGAGATGTCGCTCCGGGGCGGAATGGCGTCGATCCGCGTGCCCTGCGAGGCCGTCGACCTTCTGGGCGACAGGACGCGCGCCGCAAGCCTGCAGTCGTACATCGGCAAGCGCGTCATGCTCGAAAACGCGACCGGGGGAGTCCGCCGTGTCACGCTGCAGTACAGGTCCAACCACGATATCGGGGCGCAGAGCCACTACGCCTACGTGTTCGCCCAGCCTGTCGCCGTCAAGGACGCCTCCGACCCCCGCCCCAGGGATGTCGGCAAGTGGCAGTGCCGAGACTTCCGCGACACGGGGGAGGACTCCGACTACGTCAACCCGTGGGCGATGGACGTAAAGGTTCCGGAAGGGGCGAACGCCATCGACTTCAGGGTGCGCTTCATGGGCGCAGGCTACCTCAAGTTCACGGGCTTCAGCGTGGTCACGCTCAGGCCCGCCCCGCCCAGGCCCGACGTAAGGTTCCGCCTGATCGGCACGTACCACTACGTCGACGACCGTTTCGAAATCGAGTCGGGGAAGGTGGGCTCGGTCGTAATCTGCTGGAACTGCTCGAAGAATGCCACGGTCAACCCGGCGAAGTGCTGGTTCGAGGCCGATGTGCCGGCCGGGTTCGAGTTCGTCGGCGCCAATCTGGGAGAGGATGCGAAGAGAGGTCGCATGATGAAGCGCCGTCGCCTGGAAGACGGCTCCGAGCGCATCCGCCTGCCGATGGGCGAACGTCTGCGCCCCCGCCAGGAGGAGAGGTTCCACCCGTACGTCGCCCCGTCGCTGCTCGTGCGCGCGCTTAAGCCGGACGGCTTCGAGGCGACGCTGAAGGTCCGCGCGGTCGGGCCCGACGGCAGGCCGTTCGACAGCGAGGGGTCCTGCACCCTGGCGTCGGCCGAGCCGTTCACGGCCGTGCAGCCGAAGCGCTACCGCGCGGGCGCGATGCTCGTGTACAGCCTGGAGAACTTCCGAACGGGCGACGGAGCGAACGAGGCCTACGCCGACTACATGCGCGAAAAGGGCGTGACGTGGCTTATGCCGGAAGTGCCGAACATGGTCGAGAACCCGAAGCTTCTGCCGATGTGGCGGGCCAAGGGCTTCGACATAATAACGCCGTTCGACCACGACTACCTGATGAACGCCTACAACATACACGGGACGTGCCCGCGCCCCCCGGAGGACGGATTCGTCCCGAGACCGGGCCTTCCCGACAGGCTCAGGCGCGCCGCGTGCCCGGCGTCCATCTACGAGGAGCGCCCGTTCTTCGTAACCAACATAGTGCCCAACCTGGCCGCGCGCAGCGCCGGGACGGACGGTCAGTGGGTGAACTGGGAGCCGTTCTTCTTCAAAGGCTGCCAGTGCGACTACTGCAGGAAGCGAGGCGCGGAGTGGATGAAGCGAACCGGCGACGGCAACATCGAGCACTTCCACTCGTGGCAGCACGGGGAGCTCGTCAAGACCGTAGACCGCTGGATGAAGAAGACGTTCAAGCCGGGGAAGATCGGCCTCATGCCGGCCATCAGCTGGGCGGAGATGTGCAGCCAGTCGCGCCGCAACGGCTACCCGCAGGACAAGCTCTCGAAGGACTTCGCGGGCGACGTGGCGTGGATTCCGGCCTGGGGACCCTACGTCGGCTGGACTCCTGACGACAACGGCTCCTATGGCGGCCCATATGCGCTTCCGAAGGGCAGCTGCGTACACTACTTCGTGGCGGCAAAGGACGTGCGCGAGGAGAACGACAGGGCGTATCAGGAGGGGAGGCGTCCGAAACTCATTGGCCAGCCCGCCGGCCCCAACTGGATCGTACAGCCCGAATGGCTTGAGATCATGTGCGACAGCTGCTTCTTCAACAGGTGGGAGGCCATCGCACCGTGGGTGTTCCCATACGGAGCGGACGCACGGCACTGGCGCGCATACGCGAAAAGCATCACCCGGGCGGCGAAGTTCGAAAATGCCGTCTGGGACGGAAAGCGCGCCGACGAGGCTTCGGTCATCGTTGCCAAGCCCGGCTTCGAGGAATTCTACACATCGCTCGACAAGGCATACCTCGCGGCGTATCCCAGAGTCTCCCTGCTGCAGCAGACGACCTACGACCACGAGGGCTCGCGCTACGTGGCATGCTTCAACTTCAACGACGAACGGCATGCCGAGTTCACGCTGAAGACGCGCGGGCTGCCGCCGGAAGAGTATGTGGTTCTCGACGAGGACGGAAAATCCGTTTTCAGAGACAGAACGTTCAGCGCGAAGGCGCTGGCATCTGACGGGGTGGCGCTTGCACTGCCGGCGTCCCGCTGCCACGTGTTCAGCTTCGTCAGTAAAACAGGGTTAAAATGAAAGGAAAACGCATGAAATACGCAAATATTGTAGGAGGGGTGGCTGTTGCGGCAGCAGTTGCCCTTGCGGCAATGCCTGCACGGGCGGCGGTGAGAACAGTCGCCGCCGATGAGACGGTGGAGGTGACCGACGCCAACGTCGCCGACTTCGCCGACGGCATCGCGTTCGCAGACGCGACGGGCGTCGTCGAGTTCAATACGTCGAGTGCACCCACGATGAACATTACCGGCGCCGGCACGGTGAAGAAGACGTACTACGGCGCATGGACGATGTCGAAGCAGATATCGGGCTTCACCGGCGACTACGTCCTCCAGGGCGGCGGGGTCGTCACCGTGTCTTCCGGCACGCGCTACTATTTCGGCGCGGAGTCTAAGGCCGGCGGCAAGCTCGTCATAATGACCGGCAACACGCTCTACGTGCCCAATACGGGAGGCTGGGCGGTGATGGGCAACCGTCCCGTACATATCGCCGGAACCGGCTACAACTCCATGGGTGCAGTGAACACCGGATATGCCTACAGCACTAGCGCCGAGTTCATAAAGTACCTCCATCTGGACGATGATGCGCTCCTCTACATCAACGGCCCCGCATACTACCAGTTCTTCTCGAACGCCGAAATCGACATGCACGGCCATGAGCTCACTCTCGGCGGCAACGGCGACATGCAGCTGACCGGCACGACGACAGTGTCTACCAACGGCACGCTGCGCATCCGCGGCGCAAGCGCGTCTGCGCGGGCCATGGTGACGATGCGCAGCGTCAGCGGGAGTTTCTCGGTCGATTCGGAATACACGGACTCCCCGTTTCTGATCGATGACTATGGAACGCTTGCATTTTACATCGACGGCGTCAACCGAACTAAGAAAGCGAACAGACACCTCTGGGTGAAGGGCACTAACGGATCGCTCATCACGCGCTCCCAGGGTACGCTGACCGGCACGGACTGGTCTTCGCTGAACATCCTGAACTGGGCCGGGCCTGTCATCTTCAAGGACGAAGGCGCGATGTCGCTTTTGTCTTTGCATGCGAACGATCCGCGGCTCCAACTGACGGTTTCCGGGCAGGTCTCGGGCAACGGTTCCTTGAAGACAACGTCCTCCAACGTGGGTCGCGTCTATTTCGCGAACACCAACAACACCTACACCGGCTACACGTATTTCGACAACATAGGCAGCGTGGCGCATGGATGCGGATCGGTGCTGCTGGCAGGCCCCGGCTCAGTGCCGAACTACTCGTCGGTCACGTGCAGCTACGGCTTCGCCAGCGTGAGGCTCAAGGAACGCGAGAGCGACGACGAGGTGCTGTGGGACGCCGCGTCGATTGCCCGTCTCGCCAACGAGGCGACGTGGCTGAACGACGCGGCAGTTGGCCTCGACACGACATACGGCGAAAGCCCGTTCACGATGCAGTTTCCGGCGACCACCAACTCCATCGGCGGCGTCGGCCCTGGGGAGGTCGTGCTGACGAACGTGGCAACGACGGCGGAGCGGCGGCTCAATGTCAAGCAGGGCGGCGGAGTGCTTCGGTTCAAGGGGGACGGCGACAGCGCTCCGATCCATGTTGGCAAGATCAACGTCACCGAGCCGGTCACGAACTGCACTGAATCCACGGTCGTATTTGACGGCTGCGACCTTGTGTACGACGACGAGTCCGACTTCAGGGCGAACGGTGTAAAGCGCATTTCGACGACGGTCAGGACCCGCCCGGTGACGCGAATCGCGCTGAAGGACACGCGGCTCGTCGACTCGACACTGGGGAATGCCTGGAGCGATCTGATGACCGGCGCCATAGTCGCAGGGGGCTTGAGCGGCGAGGCGGCCGTCGAAATCCTCTCCGGCAGCGTAGTGACAGCGCGGCTTGTCGCCGCCGGGCGTGTCTACGGCGGACACGGCGCGTTCTACCAGCGCGGCGGCATCGTGACCGCGCTCGGCAATGCGAGCTCAACCTTTGAGAACGGCACATGTATCGGCAGTGCCGGCTTTGGCGGACACAACCACGGGTTCTACGAGCTTTCGGACGGAGAGCTGACCGCCTGCGGGCGCTTTGCCATCGGCAGGATGGAACGGGGCGTGTTTTTCCAGACCGGCGGCAGGTTCACTATGACAAATGCGCTCAACGACACGGCGACGCCGCGCATCGGCATAGGCGTCGGCAACGGCTATGGCGGGTCGCTGTGCGTCTTTGGCGGAACGTTCGACGCCAGCGCCGGGTCGCCCGAGATCAATTCTGGATACAGCGGGAGCAGCCAGCAGTTCGCCACGGTCTCGGCCGCCGGACCTACGGCATACATTGACTTCGGTCCTGATGCCAACTGGGTGAACAACAACGACACGTCCTGCACGATTTTCACTATCTGCGATGGCGGCAGGATGCGCACGCAGGGCGTCCACAAGAACAAACTTGCTTCCACTCTGATAGTGAACTTCAACAACGGCACATGGGTGCCCACGCAAAACGGCAATGGCGGCGCAGAGGACATATTCCACACCCACCGCAGCCTCAACGTGAACTATGGCCCGGCTGAGCATGTTCTCGTCTATTCGGGCGGCATGACGATCGACACGGACGGCAAGACGGGCGTCTACACTTACCGTCCGATCGAGGGCGCCACCGGCGGCGGCGTGACCTCCGTCGCGGCCACGCCAGTCTACAACATCTGCGGCGCCCCGGTCGTGCGCATCGACGGCGACGGATACGGCGCCGTGGGCGTAGCCGACTACGACTCGGTTTCCAACGTCGTCAGGGGAGTGAGGATACTCGCGCCAGGAGCCGGCTACACGTACGCGACGGCAAAGCTCATGTATGGGCGGGAGATGTCCTTCGCGACGTACGACTGCACGATCTCGGAGAACTCGAACACCGGCGGCTTCACGAAGACGGGCGAGGGCAGCTTCATCCTCTATGCGACCAACACCTGGGGCGGCGCGACGACCGTCGCGGGCGGGACGCTGAAGGCCGGGTGCGACTGGGCTGTTCCGCCGGGCTCCGGCCTCGTTCTCTCGGGCGGCGGCGTGATGGACTTCAACGGCAAGACCGGCGAGGTCGCGAGCGTGACGTACGGTGCGGGCGGCGGATCAATCGCAAACGCCGAGTTCGTGAAGATTCCGAATTCGGCGTCCGTCACCATAAGCGTCGACGAGCTTCTCGCCGGGAAGAAGGTTTCGTTCGCGGGCGACGTAGACCTCGACGCGCTCGAAGTGACGCTCACCGGCGACCTCGGCAAGCTTTCCGAGGGCGACCGCAGGTACACGCTGATCGAGGCCGAAGGCGCCCTGAGCGGGTCGGCCGATGTCGTGACCGAGGGCGCCCTGCCCGACGGCTGGTCGTTCAAGACCGGCGGCAAGCGCCTGATGCTTGCGTTCTCCAAGGGCATGCTGCTGATGATCATGTGAGGGTAGTCCAATGAGCAACCATTCAGTGCCGGCGCTGCTTATGGTATTTGCGTTCGCCGCCGCGGCGGCTTCCGCATGATGCTCATCTACCACACCGCGTTCTGCACGAGCCCCGGCGACTACCTGGAGGGCGACATCGGCGACTACGCCATGCGCCCTGAATACCCGAAGGGGCTCGAGTCCCTCAGGGAGATGCTCGCGAAGGTCAAGGCCGCGGGGATCCGCCCCGGCATCCACCTCCTCCATCCGTTCATCGGGTTCGGTTCGAAGAAGTACATATCGCCCGTGGCGGACCACCGGCTGAACCTGAAGAAGCACTTCACCGTCGCGAAGGACATGGGCGTCGCCGGCGGAGACCTCTACGTCGAGGAAGACCCGTCGTCGTGCCCGCGCGTTCCGGAGGCGCGCCTGCTGCGCTTCGAGGGCGAGCTCCTGTCATACGAGGGCTTCACGATCGAGCGTCCGTACAAGTTCACGGGCGTGAGGCGCGGCGCGAAGGGAACGCGAGTCGCCCCTCTGCCGATGGGAAGGATTGGCGGGCTCCTCGACGTGGCGGAGGGCGGCGGCAACAGCTGCTACGTCGACCAGAACTCCTCGCTGCAGGACGAGTTGTGCGACAGGTTCGCGGAATTCTGGTCGTGCGGCTTCGAGTTCCTCTGCCTCGACGGCTGCGAAGGCGTGAACGCGCCGTGCCAGACGCATGTCGCGAACGGACAGTACCGCGTGTGGAAGAAGCTTGACCCGAAGCCGCTGTTCACCGAGGGCGCCGCGAAGGCGCACTTCGCCTGGCACCACCTGAGCGGCGCGAACGCCTTCGACGTCTTCTGCCCGGAGATATTCAAGGCGATGATCGTGAAGTGGCCGATGGCCGAGGCCGAGATGATGCGCCGTGAGTTCAGCCGCGTCAGCTTCGGCTGGTGGGGCATCTGGTTGCCCGGCGACAAGGTCTCCGTTCCGGGCCGCCCCGGCAAGGTCGCCACCGTCGGCACGCAGATGGACATGTGGGAGTTCGGCACGAGCCGTGCGGCCGCCTGGGACAGCCCGACGACGATCCAGTTCAGCTGGGACAACCTGGCAAAGGCGAAGAAGCACCCGCGCATGGCAGACCTCCTCGAGGTGATGCGCCGATGGGAGGACGTGCGGGCGCGGAAGTGGCTCACGCCAGGGCAGAAGGAGGAGCTGAAGTCTCCGACGCGGCAGCACCACCTCTACCTGAACGAGGGGGACGAGTACGAACTGCACGAGATCGAGATGCTCGTGCCCGAGGACGCCGCCGGGCTCCGTGCGTTTCTCTTCGAGCGAGGCGGCAGGCGCGTTATCGCCTACTGGCACACGTCAGGCTCTGGCGACTTCCAGCTTCCGCTGGGCGACGCGGGCGAGAATGTGACTCTGCACGCGGAGGGCGTCAGGTATTTCGAGACGACCCTGCCGCGTGCCGCCGTCAGAAAGGCGTTCGGCCTGTAAGCCGAAGTCAAGACAGACTTCTGGGACTTCCCGCCAAATCATACCGTTTTCAATACATTTGGCGCGATGTCGCGACATCACATGCACGACATTGCGCCAAATCTCTCTTTATGATATAATTCTCAGCAACAAAGGAGAACTGTCGCAATGATTGGCAGAGAAAATGAAATAAAGATTCTTCGTGCGGCCTACGCTTCAGACCATTCCGAGTTTGTGGCTGTATATGGCAGGCGACGCATCGGCAAGACATTTCTCATCAACGAAGTGTTCAACTACAGATTCGCCTTCCACGCCGCAGGCATGGAAAACGCCTCTCGCAAAGTGCAGCTGTCCGCGTTCAGGGAGGCGCTGAAGAAACAAGGCCATCCGCAGTGCCCCCGTCTGTCGTCCTGGATCGTGGCCTTTTCAGAACTTGAAACAATGCTGGAGAAGATGCCCGAGGGGAAGAAAATCGTTTTCCTTGACGAACTTCCGTGGTTCGACACTCAGTGTTCGGGCTTTCTCAACGCATTTGAACTGTTCTGGAACGGCTGGGCTACTTCCCGCAGGGACATACTGCTCATAATCTGCGGATCCGCCACGACATGGGTCATCAACGAGGTTCTGCGATCTCGCGGCGGACTGCACAACCGCGTAACCAGGCAGATACCGCTTGTCCCGTTCACATTGAAGGAATGCGTAGCCTACGCTAACTACAAGAACCTCGGCTTTGACCGTCGGCAAATCATGGAATGCTACATGATACTTGGCGGGGTCGCCTATTACTGGAGTCTGCTTCAGGAAGGACAGAGCGCCGCCCAGAACATCGACAGGCTTTTCTTCGGAACCGCTGACGAAATGCGAAACGAATTCAGCCGGCTTTTCTCCTCGCTGTTCAAGTCGTCCGCGCGCCATGTCGAAATCGTAAAGACGCTCGGAGGGAAAAAGTCCGGAATGTCGCGCGAAGAGATCATCCGCAGCCTCAAGGTGAAATCGGGAGGGGAAATCAGCAGATGCCTTGATGAACTTGTGCAATGTGGATTCCTCGCATGCAGCAGGGCGATGGCGAAGAAGAAGAAGGACGCCATGTACCAGCTTGTCGATCCCTACACCTTGTTCTATTTCCAGTTCGTTGCGCCATGGCGCGGAAACGACAAAAGGCATTGGTCCCTGAACTATCACGCACCAAGGGTTAATACATGGCGCGGACTGGCATTTGAGCGTGTCTGCATCATGCATGCCGAACAGATAAAACGGGCCCTTGGAATCCAGGGCGTAGAAGCCGACACGTATTCGTGGCAGTGGCGATCCGCCGATCCCGACGAGAAAGGCGTACAGATTGACATGCTCATCGACAGGGCGGACGGCATCGTGGACCTGTGCGAGATGAAATACAGCGACGAGCCGTATTCTCTCGACAAGGCCGAATACGAAAACATCCGTCATCGTGCCGAAGTGTTCCGCCGCGAAAGCGGAGTGAGAAAGGCCGTGCACATCGTCATTGTCGCCGCGAACGGCGTCGCGAAGGGCAAATACCTTGGCAACATCCAGAATGTCATTGACGGGGTCGAACTGTTCGCATGAACGGAACGTTCGACTTGCAGCGCGAATTGGTAATCGGTTAGTTAATTGCGGGTCGCTGCGGGGTTGTCGCTCGGTCTCGACAATCCGGAATCGCGCACGGCAGAGCGTTTCGACAATATGCCGTGACGAGACACTCCCCTCGGCGGCAGTCTCCGGCTGCGGGCAGAGTCCAACTGCCGTGCTTGTCCGGATTGGTCTCACTCGCGACACCCCTG
>JAFRBA010000248.1 GCA_017405115.1 Kiritimatiellia bacterium | reverse complement strand
GGGAGAATATGGTATCATTCTCTCGTTCTCGCGATGGGATGGCATTGGCTGGGTGGTCGGTGCGGACATCCCGTCATGGCAGGGTAGGGCGTGTGCACGGGCGCATAACCCTACTCAATTGGGAAAGTTGTAGTCAAACCAACGATAGGGACGAAATACTCGTTTGATGTGACTTTGGACAACGGCTCGCAGACACTCAAGTGGGGCGAAGCCGGTCAGGAACTGACAACGATACTAAGCACAAACTTCACGGGTGACGTTGATACAGGGAACAATCTTTGCTTGTTCTCGTCAAGTATATGGCGACATCGTTCCGTAGCGCGTTGCTACGGGCTTAAGATCTTGGATGGCAGCACTCTCGTGCGCGACTTCAAGCCGTGCCTTGTGGATGGCAAGGGTATGCTCTACGACGAAGTGACGAAGATGCTTTACCGTCCATCGCCGGACATTCCTGCGTCGCGGACTGGGAAGGTCATTCTTTCCGGCGCGGAGAAGCCCGCCCAGTATGTCGAGTACGTGGAGTCCGATGGAAAGATATTTGTCGATACCGGTGTCATCGGCAAGTCGGGGACAAAGGGGGAGCTTGACGTGACCTTCCTGGCGAACGAAGATAAGGGTTGTCTTGATTCGCGCAGCGGCAACAACCGCTTCTACCTGTTCCACAACGGCGGCAGTAGCTATGGTATGGGCTATGGCTATGGATCCTATAATAACATGGGCGCTATGGCGGTTGGGACGCGCTACAACGTGGAGTCGTCGCTGTTTACCGGCTCTCAGGTTGTCTGGGTAAACGGCGAACTGAAGGGCAACGGGAGCAACTCAACGGCATACGATACAGATCTGTCCATGTATCTCTTCGCGTGCCATCAGAATGGAAGCCCGACCTATCCGGGTAGCTATCGGTTCTACAGCCTGAAACTTTGGCAGGGGAATGCGGACGGCAGCAATCTGCAGCTTTTGCGCGACTTCAAGCCGGTGAAACTCACGAATGGTCTGGTGGTACTTTGGGACTTCCAGAACGATGTGCCTTATCTGCCGCAGTCCACGACCGCGCCGTATGCTCAGACGGAGTTCAGTGCGGTCGGGCCTAACGGCGAGCGCATTTGCACTGCTACGCGGGTGATCATCCGCTGAGAATGAAGCGGATTGCGGTAAACTTGGCCGTCGCGGCTTTGCTGCAAGGTATATGGGCGGCGGTCGAGAATCTGTCTTTTGAAGTAGGCCTTGAGGGCTGGGGAAAGGCACCGAACGTGTCTATTGATGCGACGGTGGCGCATTCGGGCACTAAGTCGGCATGTATCGTTGTCGCAGATCCCAAGACGGAGAACGTGTACATTACGCGATCCGTTCCCATTGAAGGCGGTTGCAGATACCGGGCGGAATGTTTCGTTCGGACGGAGAACGTGCGGACGGCGGAAGGCAAGGACTCCTCCGTTGGCGCGGGAATGATCATCGAATGGGCGGACGAGAAGGGCACGTACCTTGGCTGGGGGGCAAGCACCTACAACAACTTCGGCACGCGCGACTGGTTCAAGGTGGAGAGCGGTCTTCTGCGCCCGCCCGCCGCCGCCACCCGCGCTTCGGTGTATCTCTGTCTGCGCGGAACGGGAAAGGCGTGGTTCGACGATTTCCTGTTGGCGAAGATCGACGAATCGGTGCCGAAATGCGCTCCGATGAACGGTGCGGAACTCACGAGCAACACGCCGGAATTTACTTGGAAAAGCTGCGTGGGCGTCACCAACTATGTTTTGCGACTTTCCCAAGACCCCGGTTTACGGGGAATGGAGTGTTGGAGCATAACGTGGGCGGGTTTACGAATTTCCAGCTGGAGTGTCCGCTTGCCCCGGGCATCTGGTACTGGAAGGTGTGCGCCGCAGGGATGGAGGATCGCGAGGCGTGGAGCTTCAGGCAGACGGCGCCAGTGCAGCGGGATTGCCTTCCGCCGCTTGTGAAGGATTCGGCGGCAAGGGTTGTGTCGGACAAAGACTCCTTTGTCGTGAGGGTCAAGGATGCAGGGGAACGCCGGCCAAGTTTGACGTTTCATGGCGTAAAGGGTACGTTTGCGGGCGTCGATGGCGATGGACTGTTCAAATATGTATTCGAGTCTCCAGATGGCGGATGGCCGCCGGGCCTGACGACGGGCGAGGTTCTTGCCGTGGATGCGGCGGGCAACAGCAGAAAGACTCCTTTTTTTCTGATCAACTTCGCCAAGCCCGATAACTCGGTCGTCG
Source organism: Kiritimatiellia bacterium (assembly GCA_017405115.1). The sequence continues at coordinate 20,096 of JAFRBA010000248.1, read as the reverse complement.
TCGGCAAGGATGGCCGCTACCATGAGAACGGGAAGCCCGTCTTTCCGCTCGGCATATACGAGGTGACGACGAACTATCTTGCGGAGGTGAAGACTGCGGGGTTTGACGTTGTTCATCTCTACCGCTGGGAGAGCAGCCGCGACAATATGGCTTGCAGGGAATATCTTGACGCCTGCCGTGCTGCCGGGTTGCGGGTGTTTGTCGGGTTTGACAGGCGTTCGATCATGGCGGATGACCGCGAACACGTCGCGCAGCGGATTGCCGTCCTTGCCTCGCATCCCGCGCTTTTCTGCTGGTATCTCTATGACGAGCCGGAGGTGACGCGGCAGTTTGTCGCTCCGGACAGGCTTGCCGCTGTTGCGGACTTCATTCGCCGCCTTGACCCGCACCATCCGGTCGTGATGTCCACGTGGGGCAATGCCGCCTACCGCCGTGCCTGGGATTCGCACTGGACGCAGGCGTACGGCAATCCTTCCGAAGCATACAGGGAACTTGAAAAGCAGAAGTTGAGGCTTGGCGATTCGCCGATCACGCTTCTCGTGAACTGCAACGATGACAAGCAGGCGGCGGCGCGGCGGGATGGAAAACTGCTGCCTAATGTCAAATTCGGGCGAGACCGTGACCATCTGCGGGCATGTGCATTTCTTGGAATCGTGAAGGGATGCAACGGACTGTTCTGGTGGTGGTTCGCAAAGGACAGTACGTGGTACTATTCCGCTTCGCAATGCCCGGACGCCTGGCGCGACCTTTCGGCTGTGGTGCATGAGGTTGCCGCACTGCGGTCCGCTGTCGCCTCTGCCGAATCCGTCGTCACAGGCGAGTGCGGCACGCCCGACGCCCGTGTGCTGTGGTGGAACGGGGCCGTTGGCGGTAAACGGATCATCATCATGGTCAATACCGCCGACAGACCCGTATCCGTGCCGCAGATTCTGGGGTATGGTCCACTTACACTCGGACGTTATGAGGTGAAGATCATCCGCAGGCTTTTATAAAATAAGAGGGAGCGATTGCAATGACAACAAGAAAGAACATGTTGTTTGCGGGGTTCGTGGCTGTGATAAGCGCGGTTCAGCTTGACGCGGCGACTCTTGAGGGAAGAGGAATCGGTGTTGTATCCGATTCGGCAGAAAGAGGTTTCAACTGCGACAAGCTGGTCGTCGCCGAGCGGGGCAAGGCGGCGGAGTATTCGATCGTGGTGCCCGAGAAGGCGTCCCCGTCGCAGGCGTACGCTGCGGAGGAGCTTCGCGACTTCATGGAGAAGGCGACGGGAGTGCGGCTGCCGATCGTGACGGACGCGCAGCCGATGCCGGCGAAGGCGATCGTGATCGGCGGTACGGGGACGGACCGCACTACCGGCACGGATGGGTTTCGGCTTGTGGCGAAGCCGCCGCGCCTGTACATTGTCGGCTCCGCGGCGCGCGGTGCGCTCTACGGCGCGTACGAGTTCCTCGAGCGCTTCGTCGGCTGCCGGTGGTATGCGTCGTGGCGCACGGTCGTTCCGCGCCTGGACCGCGTCGAGATACCATGCGACCTGGACGAGACGCAGACGCCGGCGTTCGCGATGCGGGAGCCGTTCTGGTACGACGTCATACAGCATCCCGAGTTCGCGGCAAGGCTTCGCGTGAACAGCCGCTCGTGGCGGCGGCTCGGCGACAAGTTCGGCGGTGACCCGTACCGCTTTGGCGGCGGACTCGGCAGCTGCCACACGTTCGACAGGCTCCTTCCGCCGGAAAAGTACTTCGACGAGCACCCGGAATACTTCAGCATGGTGAAGGGCAGGCGCATCAAGAGCCACACCCAGCTGTGCCTGACGAATCCCGACGTGCTGAGGATCGTCACCTCGAACGTGCTGGAGCGCATCCGCAAAGACCCAGGCGCGAGGTTCTACGGCGTGAGCCAGAACGACTGGTATAACTTCTGCGAGTGCCCGGAATGCAAGGCGGTGGACGACGAGGAAGGGTCGCATTCCGGCACGATGATCCGCTTCGTGAATGCCGTCGCGGAGGCGGTGGAAAAGGAATTCCCTGATGCGATCATCGAAACGCTCGCCTACCAGTACACGCGCAAGGCGCCGAAGAAGACGAAGCTCAGGCACAACGTGGTGCCCTGCCTCTGCACCATCGAGTGCGACTTCGCGCAGCCGCTCGACAGGAGCCCGTTCAAGGAGAACAAGACGTTCTGCAAGGACATCGAGGACTGGAGCCGTTTGACGGACTTCCTCTACATCTGGGACTACACGACGGACTTCGCGAACTACACGATGCCGTGGCCGAACGCCTATGCGCTCCAGGGCAACGTGAAGTTCTTCCTCCAAAACAACGTGAAGGCGTTGTTCGAGCAGGGCGCGTACCAGGGACGCCACGCCGACTTCGCCGAGCTGAAGGCGTGGCTGCTCGCCAAGTGGATGTGGAACCCCGACCTGCCGATGAAGGAGCTGCTGGACGACTTCTTCGCCGGGTACTACGGCAAGGCCGCTCCGTTCGTGCGCGACTACTTCGAGGCGATCCACAAGATGCAGTTGGCGCGTTCGTCATCGCCGGAGAAGCCGCTCCTGATATTCGACTCGGTGGGCAGCTCTGTCCTGCCGGACGCGTTCCTCGACTTCGCCGAAGGCTGCTGGCAACAGGCGGTCGACGCCGTGAAGGACGATCCGGCGACGTCCTACAACGTGCGCATGGCGAAGTTCTCCTTCGACTACCTGCGGCTGGAGCGGTGTCACTGGCTCTTGGACATGAGGAAGACGACGAAATCCTCCGTTCCTCCGGAGAAGGTCAAGGCGCTTGCGCAGTCGATCCTCGACCGAATGGACGAGGCGAAGGACATCCGCCTTGCGGAAGGTGACCGTACGGCGCTTGTGCAGGAATGGAAGAAGATTGCCAAAGGCGGCATTGTGCAGGGCGGTCCGGACGCGGGTGTGCTTGAGGAATGCTATCTCACCATCTCGAACCGCGGCAAATGGGGCGACTACGTCAACGACCCCAAGGCCGAGGACGGCAGGGCATTGAAGCTTTTCAACACCCATTTCCAGTGGTGTACGATGCTGTCGATGGGCAAGATTGCGTTCGAGCTGGGCAAGAAGTACAGGCTCAGCATACGCGTTCGCGTCGAGAAGGCGCGGGACGGCGAGGCGTTCTGGGCGGGCGTGTACAGCAAGGGGGCGTCGCGAGGGCGCGGCGGAATAGAGCCGCGCACGGCGGACGTGCCAGACGGTGAGTACCATTGGTATGATGTTCTGACTTGGGTCCCCGCGCCGGACGAATACTTCTGGATAGGCCCAGGCCGTTTCACCTCGGACGGCAAGTCGTCGGTCAACGGCGTCTATGTCGACAAGATCAGGTTCGAGGAGATCCCCGACTGAGCTTAAGTCCGGAGCCTAATGCCTGATTTATGGTATAATACCCAAATACGGTAAAAAAACCTACGGAGGGACAATGAACATTCTGGCTTCGCGTCGCGCGTGGATTCTCGCGCCATCGGTCTTCGTCGGCGGGATCGTCACGTTGTTGTGCTGCTGGATTGCGACATCGCCAGCGGAGCTCGTGGCGAACTTCGACGCCGACGGGCATTCCATGGTCGAGCTCATGACGCTGCCGCTGTTTGCCGCCGTGATTCCGCTGGCGTGGCTTTGCTGCCCGGTCGCGGGGACCTTCCGCCGCAAGGCTTTCTGGAGCTTCGTGTTCTCGCTTCTCGGGTTCATGGCGCTGGTGCGAGAGCTTGACTGGCACAAGATATGGTTCTACATGCTGTGGCCCGAGGTGATGGCGACGTTCCGCGGCACGGTCTTCAAGATGCGATTCCTCACCTCCGGCGATGTCCCGTTTGCGCCGAAGCTTTTCGTGTTTTTCTTCTTCGTGCTGTTCTTCGCGGCGACGATAGGTCCCCTTGTCTACTTCATCCGGCGGCTGATCCGGGGGATATTCCGCCTGCATCCGGTCGCCTGGACGATGATGTTCTTCGGCGCCACCGGCGTCATGGTGCAGACGTGCGACCGCCTGCCGTCGACTCTGCGCAACACGGAGTGGGTTCGGCCGGAGCTGTTGGACAAGGCCAACGGATCCCTGACCGCCCTGATGACGGCGATGGAGGAGGGCGGGGAGATGATGCTTGCGGTGTTCGCCCTGCTCGCCATACTCCAGGCCCATGTCATATATGCGCCAGACAGGCCAGACTCTAGTTTCGCGGAGCTCTGACGACCGGGCAGGGGCGGACGAAAGGACCAACACGATGACCGAGGCAAAAGACATGGAGAATGCGAAAGTGGCCGCGCCCGCGTCGGAGCGTCGGCGCATCGGGCCCTACGAACTCGTGCGCCTTCTCGGGCGAGGCGGAATGAGCGAGGTGTACGAGGCCGAGAATCCGCGGCTCGGCACCCGCCACGCACTGAAGCTGTATGCCTACGAGAAGGACGATCCCGAGGTGCGCGAGCGCTTTCTCGTGGAGGGGCGGCTTCTCGCCCGCCTAAACCATCCGCGCATAGTCAAGGTGACGGACTTCGGGACGGACGGCGAGGGGGGGCAGCCGTATTTCGTGATGGACCTCGTGCTGAACGGGCGCGGCGAAATGCAGCTCCTCTCGGATGTCCAGCCCGGCACGGTCGACGAGGAGATGGTCGGGCGCTGGTATGACGACCTGCGGGAGGGGCTTGCCTACATCCACGCCAACGGGGTCTTCCACAGGGACCTCAAGCTCCAGAACGTGCTAATCGGCCCCGACGACCACGCAGTCCTGACGGATTTCGGCATTTCCAAGATATTCGATGCCAAGGGCGACGGCGTCCAGATCGTCGACACAGTGCGCACTCTTGTGAAGATGCGCGAAGGGCGAAGCCTTGTGATGGGCTCCTTGGGCTATATGGCCCCCGAGCTGGAGATGGGCGTGGCCGCAAGCCCTCAGTCCGACTGGTACGCGCTGGGGGTGATCGTCTATCGGATGCTGACAGGCACCTGGTGCGATGCCAGAACCGATGTCGTCGGCACACTGGAGACTTACGACCCTGTCTGGAGGCGGATAATACCCAAGCTTCTGCACTCCAATCCAAACGGACGCGAGTGCCTTTCGTATGCGGAAGAGAAACGGGTCGACCGCGAGAAGGCGGAGTTCGAGGCGGAGGAGCGCTGGCTCAGGGAGAAAAGTCGGGGTCACCGCGCGCGTCATATCGCCCGATATGTTGCTGGAATCCTTGTTGTTTTTCTGATTTCGGGTGTCTTTTTGTGGCGTAGCAGTAGTTCAAACCAGCGGATATTCCGCGCGGAACTGAAGGACGTCACCGAACTTGTGGATACCGCCGTCGAAAAGATAACACTCGCCAGAAATGAGGAGGAGTTTGATGCCTTCGGTAGCGACATAGGTTCCGCGACGCAGAAAAAGGGCTCGGATAATCGCAAGAACGATGATATTTTTGGCGATTTCTCCACTAATTCGCGTAGTCTGGAGGTGTTGGATCCCATCAAGATTCTGCTGGAGAGGTCTTCCGTTAAACTCCATAATCTGCTGCGGCAGGAGACCCGATAAGAAAAAAAAACATTTTCTTTGTCATCAGTTTGTCATGCCCGCATACATTCTCCTGGATGGAGATGCGGGGAGCGGAAACAAACGGCCGCGGCGATCCGGGTCAGAAGTCCAGAAGTTTCATAAAAGTTCTTTCTGAACTGACCTTGAACGACCCGGAGCTGACCGCTCCGGGTTTCGTTTATCTTGTTGGAAGTCGCGCATGATAAGGCTGAGGAAGAAACAGTTGGTTGTGCTTGGAGCTCTGGCGTGGGGTTGTGCAATGGCCGCTGCGTCGGAGAATCCCATAGTGCGCATGTTTCCGCTCCATGTCGTATATAGGCAGGGGTTTGACGACGCGACGCTTATGCCCGATGTCGGACGGGTTGCCAAGGTACAGGACGCGGCAAGCTGCGAATTTGCGGAAGGAGGGGTCTTCGGGCGCTGTCTTTCGGCCGGCCGGGTTAGGTTGGGGCGGGATGCCGACGGACTGCCTTTCATGGATACGCAGACAGCAGGCACGGCCGTCTGCTGGGTCAGGTATGTTCAGGACCCTCCGGAGGGTCGTAGGACCGGCTTCACCTTCCTGATCGGCGACATGGTGGCGCCGCCTGGCCAAAGGGGGCGGCTCCTGGCGCTCAAGCTCCATGACAACGGAATCGTCTTCCTCTTCGAGAACTTCGTCGGCAAGAAGCGCATCACGGCCTCGGCGATGACCGCAATCTCGTTCGAGGACTGGAAGAAGAACGAATGGCGCATGTTCGCGTTCTCCTGGGGAGGGGGGAAGATCGGCATCTCGCAGAACGGCGCCGACTTCAGCGAGGTGCCGTGCGAACGCAGGCTGCTGCCGCTGGCCGACGGCATCGAGATACGTGCGCCGGAAATCAAGGAAAGAAGCCGATTGTACCAGATTGACGAATTTGCGGTTCTTGACCGCAAGCTGACAAACGGCGAGGTTCTGGAACTCTACAGGGAGACGATGAAATGCAGAAGATGAAGATGGTTGCGGCGATTGTCCTCGTTGCGGCGGGAATCCCCGCCCCGGAGGTCTGCGCAGATGCTGGTGCGGCGCGCCCTGTGAAATTCGGATGCGCCTACTACCCAGAGGCATGGCCACGGGAGAACTGGGCGAAGGACATCGCCGCGATGAAGGAGCTCGGACTTTCGATGATCCGGGTCGGCGAATTCAACTGGGGGAACTTCGAGCCGGAGGAAGGCCGCTTCGACTTCTCGGACTATGTCGAACTTCTGAACATATGCGAGACGAACGGCATCGACGTCATGATGTGCACGCCGACGGCGACGCTGCCGCTATGGATGCACCGCAAGTACCCGGAGTGCGAGAAGTCCCGCAGGGACGGCTGGCGCCCAGGCCTCGGGTCTCGCCAGTCGCGCTGTCCGTCGTCGCAGAGGTTCCGCTTCTTCTCGAAGCGCATTGCCGAAAAGATGGCGGAGGCGTTCCGCGGCTTCTCTTGCATAAAGTGGTGGCAGATCGACAACGAGCTGCACATCGTCGCCGGCACCGGGCTTTGCGAATGCCCAGAATGCGAGCAGGGCTTCAGGAAGTGGCTCATGGCGCGCTACGGAACGATCGACGCCCTCAACAAGGCGTGGAATTCCGCGTTCTGGTCGAGCCGCTTCGGCAGCTGGGAGGACGTCCAGCTGCCCATTCAGCCCGGCCGAGAGCCCTGGAGGACGGAGTACGTGCGCTTCCAGAGCGACGTCTACCTCGACTTCGCGCGGGAGCAGCGCGACGCCATACGCAGGTTCATTCCCGGCGCCGTGGCGACGTCCAATGGCAGCGAGATGAGCGGCTGGCTGCGGCTCGACACGCTGTACCGCGACCTCGGCTACGCCGCGACCGACACGTACGTCAACGACGCCTTCTACGACAGGGCGCGGTGGATGTGGGGGCTTTCGCGCGGGCTGACCGGGCGGCAGCGTCCGTTCATGATCGCCGAGATCGGGGCGTACACCAAGGACGTCGAAAAGAAGAACGCCGACGACATCGTCGACGAATGGATCGACGACGCCGTGAAGCACGGCGCAGAGTGCATCTCGTTCTTCAGGTGGCGACAGTCGGTGAACGGAGAGCAGGCGCATCCGGCGATACTGCCATGGAGCGGCAGGAAAGGGCGCGTATACGAGCGCGTGAAACGCATCGTAGCCAAGGGATATTCCGTCTCGATGCCGAAGGGCGACGTGGCGATTCTGCATTCGAACGAGTCCGACCAGGACATGCTCGTGCGCAGCGGCGACATCCAGTTCGGGTACTACGAGACGCCGTCGATCCTTCTCAACGCCGCGCTTGAGCGCCGCGGCATCCTGCCAGACTACCTCGTCAGCGGCCCCGACGTCGACTTCTCCGCCTACCGCACCGTGTTCGTCCCCGTAAACACGATAGTGCCGAAGGCAGTCGCGGCGAAGCTGAAGGACTTTGTACGCGCCGGCGGCACGGCAGTAGCCGTGGCGCGTCTCAACCTAATCGACCCGAGGGGCGGCTCGTACTACACCGAACCATACCCGGTCGGGATGACGGACCTCTTCGGCATCGAGATAACCGAGCAGCGCGCGAGGCTCGACCGCAAGTACGCCTACGACAGGGTGGAACTGAAGGGCGCAGTCGCGGCCAGGAGGTTCACGACGGGCGTGTTCGCCGGCGAACCGGAGATATCGTTGATGGAATTCGGCAAGGGCAGGGCATGGTACGTAGCCTCGCTGCCATTGACCGAAGAGAAGATCGAAAGGATTCTCGACGCGACGATCGGTCCGGGGGAGAAGGCAGTCGCGGCGCTGCGGAAGACGGCCGAGGCCGCAATGGCCGAGCCGGAGATCGACGTCGCGCCTGCGGCGAGGTACAGGATCGCGAACCTGAGGTACTGCATGAACTCGGGCTTCGCCATGACCCCGAAGGGCCGCATCTGGACGAGCTGGGTCGGCGGGGAGGACGGCCCGAGGGCGTTCCTCGTGCAGCACCACTCCGACGACGGAGGCAAGACGTGGAGCGACACCGACTTCGTCGTCGACCCGCACGTGCGCGAACGCAAGCCGGACTTCATCCTCTCCATAACGTCGAACTTCTGGTGCGACCCGCAGGGGCGCATGCACTTCTTCTTCGACCAGTCGATGGGCACCACGGGCTCGGACCCGCGCGGCTACACTCACATGGACGGCCGCGCCGGCGTGTGGGAGACCGTCTCGGAGAATCCGGACGACCCCAGGCCTACGTGGAGCAGGCCGCGCCGCATCGGCGACGGCCACGCCCTCTCCAAGCCCATTGTCGCGAAGGACGGAACCTGGTACCTGCCGGTCAGCCTCAACGCCGCCTCTGCCGGCAGCGCCTGGTTCTGGGCGTTCCCGGAGCTGGACGAAAGGCGCGGCGTGAACGTCTACGCGTCAACGGACTCCGGCAAGACCTGGGTTCTGCGCGGCAACTGCCGCTTTCCGCGGATCGACTGGCACGAGCCGCAGATGGTCGAGCTTTCCGACGGGCGCCTCTGGCTGCTGGTGCGGAGCAACCACCAGGATTGCGACCGCGGCATGATGCAGAGCTTCTCGCGCGACGGCGGGCGCACGTGGGACGCGCCCGACTACCCGCAGCTCAACAACCCTATCGCGCGCTTCGTCTGCCAGAAGCTGAAGAGCGGAAACATCCTGCTAGTGTGCCACGGCCGGCCCGAGGCGTGGCAGGGCGAGCGGAACGAGCTCACAGCGTGGCTTTCGCGCGACGATGGCCGCACCTGGGAGGGCGGGCTCCTGCTCGACGGGCGCAACAGGGTGTCGTATCCGGACGCCTTCCAGGCGGCGGACGGCTCGGTGTGGATACAGTGGGACCATCTTCGCACGAACGGCGAGATACTGTTCGCGCGCGTGACCGAGGCGGACATACTGGCAGGGAAGGCGACGTCGCAGGGTTCCGTCGTCGGTGCGACGGTTGTGGATTTCCGCGGGAAGTAGCGGCGTGCCGCCAGTGGAACGGGGCGCGGAATATGGTATAATACCAGCATGAGGAACTTTGACCTTGCATTCAGCCTGGGTTTTTCGTGCGGATGCTCGCGTGCGCTGCGGGCGGCCGGACTGCAGTTCGCCTCATACCCGCTTGACTGGACAGGCTCGCCTGGAATCGTCGAGAGCGCGCGGATGATCGCCAGCGACTTCGCAGGGTGGCTGGAGCGCGACGACCTTGAGCTTGTGGACGTCAGGGCCGGGCGCTTCGGAAATCACATCTACCGCAGCCGCAAGACGCGCTTCGGCTTTCCGCACGAGTTCTCCAGCTTCCTTACGTTCGAAGAGGCGTACGGCCCGACTGTCGAGAAGCACAGACGGCGAATCAAGCGTCTCATGGAGCATGTCCGGGCTTCGAAGCGCGTGTTCGTCGCCTATGTGGAGCGACCGATAAACCAGCGCGCGACCGACACTGACCTCCTGGAGGCCAAGCGGACGCTTGAGGGGAAGTTCCCCGGCGTGGAGTTCGAGCTGGCGTACTTCTTCCATGCGGATGGCGAGACGAAGGAGCGCGAGGTCGCCCCGGGCGTGACGGCGGTCGACTGCAGCTACCGGCGCATGATGAACGGCGAGGTCTGGCACGAGATCGACTACGACGGCATAGCGGAGTGGCTGCGGTCCCACGTGGCCGTGGCGGATCCGCGCAGCGACGCGGAGAAGGCCGCCTATGCGGAGGAGAGCCGCCGCGCGAAGCGCAAGCGCTTCGCAGGCGAGGGCAACCCGATCAAGCGGCGCATCAACGAACTTCAGTATCGGCTCTACCGCCATCTTGACGAGGCATTGCAGAAGAAGGGCATCTTGCCTCGCGAGAAGGCGCTGTGGTTCTGAAGAAGGTGCTGTGGTTCTGAGCCGCAGCGAGCTCCCGTTTTATAAAGCCTACTTCAGCATTCTTCTCTGCGGAGTGCGCTTTGCGTACGTTCGCTTCTTAGCCCTCTTTTTGGCCTTGCGTTGCCGGACAATACTCTTTTCGGGGTTGAGCAACACTGTGTTCGGCGACAACCTGTACTCAAGGTCGGTGAAAAGGTGCTCGAAAACTGGATCGTCCCGGAAGACCGCCTCCGCGACAGCCTCGTGGCGGGGCTTCGCGTCCAGAAGGGCGGACGTAGGCGTCGGATCCTCCGTGCCCGTCGCCTGCCTGAGACGCACGGCGAGCGCCTTGTAGCGCATGAGCGTCTTGTACCTTGGCGAGAGCTCCGGAAGGTTCTCCCTCAGCCACCCGCGTATGCCGCCGTTGCGCCCCACGACGTTGCCGTGCCCGTCGAACCTGAGGCAGTTGTCCACGTAGCACTCGAGGTCTTGGAGCATCCCGCCGAGGCGCACCATCGCCTCGCGTGACTCCTTCCGCGCCTCCCATGCGGCGAGAAGGGCCTCGGGCGTCGGCTCAGGCGCGGTCGTGCGCCGCCGGCGGACCTTGCGTCGCTCCACCGCCAGCCGTCGCCTGCGCTCCGTCTCCCTGGCGTAGTAGAACGGGCGGCGAAGGATCCGCAGGTCCCGCGTAAGCTCACGCCTGACCCTGTCCCTCCCGGCGGGGTCTCGCAGCGCGTCGACTTCGCGCTTCACCGCGACGCCTATGTCGATCATGGCGTATACGCCGAGAATGAACGGGTTGAAGTCGCATAGACGGGACCCGCCGCCGCGCGCCGGACGTGTGCAGCAGTCGACGTACCGCCCGCAGAACGTCCTCCTGTCGCTGCGCGTGTACCCGTAGTTCTTCGCGTACCAGTACGCTGAATGCGAATATCTTTTCATCTTTTCCCGTACATCCTCTCCCTTTTCCGCCTCGAGGTCTCCCGGCCGACACCGCGTATTATACCATAAATGAGAACTCTTTGCGGAAAATTCTTGGGGGAGGTTTTATTCCTCAGTGTGTTGATTCCGTGTTGATTCCGACGGTGGATTTTAGGTATAATTACGGCATGGCGAACTATGATCTGGCCTTTAGCATGGGATTCGGGTGCGGATGCTCCCGTGCGTTGCGCGCCGCTGGGCTGCAGCGCACGTCGTTCCCCATGGACTGGATAGGGTCCCCAGGCGTCGTCGCGAGCGCCGAGATGATCGCGTCGGGCTTCGTCGACTGGCTGGAGCGCGACGACCTGGAGCTGGTGGACGTAAGGCGCGCGCCGGCCAACGGCACGATCAACCGGGCGTACAAGAACCGGCGCACGGGCTTCCTCTTCGGCCACGACTTCCACCACGACGCGGACGTCGACACGGCGTTCGACGAGGTGGCGGAGAAATATGCGCGGCGAATCGAGCGCCTGATTTCGCAGATACGCGCGTCGCGCCGCGTACTCGCTGTGTTCGTCGAGCATCCAGTGCGCGCGCGCGTGCCGGACGAGGAGGTGGCGAGGGCGCGCCGCATACTCTCGGATGCGTTCCCCGGCGTGGAATTCACGCTGCTTTACGTCTATCACGACGACGGTGACGCGGAGCCCGTGGAGAAGCAAGTCGAGTCCGGCGTGGTGACGCTCGGCGCCCGCATACGCGTCATGGAGTTCGGCCTCGTGTCGCATGTGTTCGACCGCGAACCGCTTGTGAAGTACCTTGTCGCGCACGCAACCGTGCCGGACAGGCGCACCGACGAGGAGCGAAGGCGCTTCCGCGAGAAGGTGGAGGCAAAGATGGCGAATCGCTTCGGCACGGGAGGAGCGCTGAGCCGCTGGTGGACGCGGCTGCAGTACAGGATGCACCGCCGCCTCGAAAACAAGCTGCGCGCGAAGGGCATTCTGCCGGTGGAGCGTCCGTTCTGGTTCTGAGGGGAGCTGCTCATGAAGGTTTCAGTGCTTATGCCGATATACAGGACGGACGAAGGCTTCCTGAGGGAGGCCATCGAGAGCGTCCTGAATCAGACATTCCGAGACTTCGAGCTTCTGCTGCTGGACGACTGTCCAGAGGACGACCGCGAGAAGGTCGTGCGCGGATACGGCGACCCCCGGATCGTGTACGCACGGAACGAGCGCAACCTCGGCATCGCAGAGTCCCGCAACCGCCTGATGGACATGGCCAAGGGCGAATACCTCGCAGTGTTCGACCACGACGACGTCTGCCGTCCCGACCGCCTGGAGAAGCAGGTTGCCTGGCTTGACGCGCATCCCGAGTGCGGCGTTGTGGGTGGCTGGACGCGCCTGACGACGAACGGCGCGGTCAACACGTATCCCGAGGGCGACCACGACATAAAGTACGGCCTCATGTCCTCTCCCACCCTTTGGCATCCGGCGTCGATGATACGCGCCTCCGTGCTGAAGGAACGCGGCATCCGCTACGAGGCCGAGTTCTCGCCTGTCGAGGACTACATGCTGTGGATGAAGCTCCTGCCGCACACGGGCTTCCACAACCTCCAGGAGGTGATGATCGACTACCGCTGGCACGACGACAACACGTCTCTGGTGCGCAAGAAGCAACTGGTGGCGGCCGACCTCAGAGTGCGGGCGTGGGCGAAGGTCCACTACCCCGAGCTCTACACAGAGTACGAGTTCAGGCGCCGCGTCGTCCGCCGCGTTCGACTTTTCGGCCTGCTCATACTCAAGATCACGTCCGTGGAGCGCGAGACCGACGTGCGGCTCTTCGGGGTGATTCCGTTTCTTAACATACAGCGGAGGTTCAGGTGACGGGAGCGTCGCCACAGACCCCGTTGCTCTCGGTGTGTGTGCCGACATACAACCGCGGCGGATGGCTCGCCGGGCGCGTACGCGCCTGGCTGGAGGCCGAGCCGTCGGGTGCCTTCGAGATCGTCGTCTCGGACAACGCGTCCTCGGACTGCACGGCCGACGCCGTCGCCGCAGTCTCCGACCCGCGCCTCGTTCTGCTGCGCAACGACGCGAACGTCGGGGCGTTCGAGAACCAGTTGTGCGCCTTCGAGGCCGCGCACGGACGGTACGTGATGCAGCTGACGGACAAGGACGAGATTCTGCCCGGCGGCATGGCGTCCGCGCTCGCGGCCCTCTCTGGCCTGGACGCGGTCTGCGGCGAGTTTGTGCTGAACGGCGACGGTACATCTCCGGAGACGGTGCGCGTCAGTCGCGGCTTTGCCGCGTTCCGCAGACACGGCCTCGCCTTCACCCATCCGAGCGGACACTTCTTCTCGTCCGCCGCGCTGCGCGAGTTCGGCATCCTGGCGAGGCTGCGCGCGCTGGACCCGGTCGTGCGCCCGTACTCGACGGACTACCTCGTGAGCCTCGCGCTCGGGCACGGCCCGTACGCCGTCGTCGACGTGCCGTTCGTGCGGATGAACAAGCCGCCGTACGAGGGGATCGCGGCGTCCGTGTCGTACCGCGACCCGTCGGAATACTACTTCACGCCGCCGTTCCTCGTGAAGGAGTTCGTCGAGTACATACGCTTTCTCCGTCGCGAGACGCGGCTTTCGGCTCTTCAGAGGCTGCGGCTCGTGGCGCGGCTCGCAGGCGGGCAGGTGTTCAGCCAGATGACTGCCTGGTACCGGTGGCGGCTAGAAAGCGACGCCATGTGCGCGTGGTACGGGATGAGCCCGGAGTTCCGGAAGGACGAGCGAAGCCGCGACCTGGAGAGGGACGCCGCAGACGCGCTGCGGGGAATGGCGGGCTTGGGGAGGCTTGAGAGGTTTGCCGTGCGGAGGGGCGTCGCGAGGCGTCTGCGGCGCGGCGGAGACTACGAGATACCGTCCAACATAAGAGGAGGTGCATGATGAAGATGCCGCCTGTGATGATACTGTGCGGAGGCAAGGGCACGCGGCTCAGGGAAGTCACCGAGCTTCTGCCGAAGCCGATGGTGCCGATCGGGGAGCAGCCGATCGTGTGGCACATAATGAAGACGTACGCGGCGTTCGGGTGCAGGCGGTTCATCCTTTGCCTCGGATACAAGCGGGAGGCGTTCGTGGACTACTTCATGAACTACCACCTGCGCACCAGCGACGCCACGATCACGCTCGGCCACGACCCTAAGGTGCGCTTCCACGAGGACGTGCCGGAGTCCGACTGGGAGGTCACTCTCGTCGGCACGGGCCTCGAGACGATGACAGGCGGACGGGTGGCGCGCGCCGCGAAGTACCTGAAGCCCGGAGACCGCGAGTTCTTCCTCACGTACGGCGACGGCGTCGCGGACGTCGACATCGCGGCGACGTTGAGGCTGCACCGCAAGGCGAAGAGGCTCATCACCGTCTCGGCGGTGCACCCCTCGGCGCGCTTCGGCGAGATGGTGATGGAGGGCGACAGGATCGTGCGCTTCGACGAAAAGCCCACGAAGTCCGCCAAGTACATCAACGGCGGCTACATGGTCGTCGACCGCCGGTTCGTCTCCAAGTACCTCACGGTCGACAAGGACCTTTTCTTCGAGCAGGCCCCGATGCAGGACAGCGCGCTCAACGGCGACATGACCGTCTACCGCCACGAGGGCTTCTGGCAGTGCATGGACACCGCGCGCGAGTACGAGCTTCTGAACCGGCTGTGGAGAGAGGGCTCCGCGCCATGGACAAAGGACTGGAAATGAAAGCTGGCTTCGACTGCTACCGCGGCGCCCGGGTGTTCGTGACGGGCCACACGGGCTTCAAGGGCTCGTGGCTCTGCGAATGGCTCCTTTCGCTCGGCGCGGACGTGCGGGGCTTTGCCCTCGATCCGCCGACGGACCCGGCCCTCTTTGACAAGCTCGGCCTTGCCGGGCGGATCGGCTCCCACGATATCGGCGACATACGAGACCGGGAGGCGCTCGCCCGCGCACTCGTGGCCGCAGAGCCGGACTTCGTGTTCCACCTCGCCGCGCAGCCTCTCGTGCGCCTCTCCTACCGGGAGCCGGTCGAGACGTTCGCCGCGAACGTGATGGGCACGGTGCATCTGCTGGACGCCTGCCGTCGGCTGGAGAAGCCCTGCTCGGTCGTCTGCGTGACCACCGACAAGGTGTACGAGAACTTCGAGACCGGCAGGCCATGCCGCGAGACGGACCCCTTCGGCGGATACGACCCCTACAGCGCGTCGAAGGGCGCCTGCGAAATCGCGATCTCCAGCTACCGGCGCAGCTTCTTCGGCGACCCGTCCAGCCTGGTCTGGGTCGCGTCGGCCCGCGCCGGAAACGTGATTGGCGGCGGCGACTGGGCGGAGGACCGGCTTGTGCCGGACTGCCTGCGCGCACTCGACCGCGGCGAGCCCATCGCCGTTCGCAACAAGGCGTCGACGCGTCCGTGGCAGCATGTGCTGGAGCCGCTGGACGGCTACCTGACGCTCGGCGCGGCGCTTGCCACGCGCACCCGCTTCGAGGACTACGCCTCTGGTTTCAACTTCGGCCCCGACCCTGCGGCGAACCGCTCGGTGGAAGACCTCGTCAATGAGATACTCCGCCACTGCGCAGGCACGTGGCAGGACCGCAGCGACCCGAACGCCGTCCATGAGGCGGGGCTCTTGAACCTCGACATCTCCAAGGCGCGCGAAGTCCTCGGCTGGAAGCCCCGGTGGGACTTCGAGACCACCGTTGCGCGCACCGTCGAGTGGCACATGGCCGTCTGCGGAGGAGAGTCGGCGGTCGACGTGACGGACAGGCAGATCAGGGAATACGAGTCATGCGGAACCTGAAGCGGCTGCTTCGCACCAGATACGACTTCGTGTGCAGCATCGGGCCAGACTGCGGATGCGCCGGGCATCTCATAAAGAACCGCCTGCGCCGGGAGTCGTACCCGCTAGACTGGCTGGGCACGTGGACGCTCAGCATGACGAGGGTCGCGGAGATCGTGCGGGACGAGTTTGCCGGCTTCCTGAAGCTGGAGAACATCCTCTCCATCCCGCCGCCGAAGCCCGTGCAGACGCCGGACGGGGTCCTCGACGACACACGCCACGCCTGGTGCGGCGACGACGCACTGCACATCGTGATTCCGCACGACTTCCCGATCGACCGCCCGATAGAGGAGGTGTATCCGGAGGTCAGGCGCAAATACGACCGGCGCATCGCGCGGTTCTACCGCACCATGCGCTCGTCGAAGCGCGTCCTCCTGGTGTACTGGACGTGGCGCAACAGCCCCGAACCCGACGACATACTCGCGGCCGCCGGGATCTTCCGCGCCAAATTCCCGGAAAGCGGGGTGGACCTGCTGGTAATGCGCCACCGGGACGGGGATGGCGTGGACGCGCGCGAGCTTGCTGACGGGGTGGTCCTCGTGGACGCACCGATCCACCCGCAGGGCAAGAACCCGGCGTTTGGCGACATACCGTTCAACTGCAGGCTGTTCAGCGCGATCCGCCTGCGCGGCAAGCGACGCGCGCTGTTCAGAGAGTGGCTTCAGCGCACGGCGGTAAAGACCAGGGCGCTTTTCATCTTCGACCACGACAAGCGGCGCGCATACCGCCAGAGGCTGTTGAAGCCGAAGTTCTCACGAGGAAAGGAGACCACGACATGAACGCGGAGGAACTGAAGAGGGAGATTCTTGAGAAGACAGCCGAGTACTACCGGCTCGTGCACAAGGCCAGGCAGGACGCGGAGTTCTTGCCCGGCAAGTCGCGCGTGAACTACGCCGGACGCGTCTTCGACGAGCGGGAGATGCAGAACCTCGTTGACTCGTCACTGGAGTTCTGGCTCACCTACGGACGCTGGTCGAAGAAGTTCGAGGCTGGGCTCGCGGAGTACCTCGGCGTGCGGTTCGCGCTGCTGGTGAACTCGGGGTCGTCGGCGAACCTGCTGGCGTTCATGACGCTCACGTCTCCGCTTCTCGGCGACAGGCGCGTGAGGCGCGGCGACGAGGTGATCACGGTTGCCGCCGGCTTCCCGACGACCGTCGCGCCTATCGTGCAGTACGGCGCCGTGCCGGTGTTCGTCGACGTGGACCTCGCGACGGCCAATGTGGACACGACGAAGCTCGAGGCCGCCGTCTCCTCCCGCACCAAGGCCGTGATGCTCGCCCACACGCTCGGCAACCCGTTCGACGCGAGGGCCGTGAAGGCGTTCTGCGACAAGCACGGCCTGTGGCTGATCGAGGACAACTGCGACGCGCTCGGAAGCACCTTCGCCGGACGTTTCACGGGCACGTGGGGCGACCTCGGCACCTCCAGCTTCTATCCGCCTCACCACCTCACGATGGGCGAGGGCGGCGCGGTCGTGACGAACGACCCCCTGCTGCGCAAGGTCGCGCTCTCAATGCGCGACTGGGGGCGCGACTGCTGGTGCGAGTCGGGCGTCGACAACACGTGCGGCTGCCGCTTCACGAAGCAGTTCGGCAAGCTGCCGCTCGGCTACGACCACAAGTACGTGTACTCGCACTTCGGCTACAACCTGAAGGCAACCGACATGCAGGCGGCCGTCGGTTGCGCGCAGCTCGAGAAGTTCCCGTCGTTCGCCGCGGCCCGGCGCGCCAACTTCTCGCGGCTGTACGCGGGGCTTCGCGACCTGCCGCAGCTGCGGCTCTTCTCGAAGCTGGCGGAGTCCGACCCGTCGTGGTTCGGCTTCCTCATGACCGTGAAGCCGGACGCCGGCTTCTCGCGCAACGACCTCGCGAAGTTCCTCGAGTCGCGCAACATACAGACGCGCAACCTCTTCGCCGGGAACATCCTGCGCCACCCGTGCTTCGAGTCGCTCGCGGATGGCGTCGACTACCGCGTCGTCGGGCAGCTCGACAACACGGAGACGATAATGAACGACTCGCTCTGGGTCGGCCTCTATCCCGGGATGGGCGAGGCCAGGCTCGAATACATGGTAAAGTCCATCAGGGAGTTCTGCGGGAAATGAGGGTTGCCGACTACATCTGGCGGTCGCTGGCCGACCGCGGCGTCGACCACGTGTTCCTCGTCACCGGCGGCGGCGCGATGCACCTGAACGACGCGCTCGGGCTGGAGCCGCGCATCCGCTACGTGTGCAACCTGCACGAGCAGGCGTGCGCGATGGCCGCGGAGGGATATGCTCGCGCGTCCGGGCGCCCGGGCGTCATCTGCGTGACGACCGGGCCCGGCGGCACGAACGCCCTGACGGGCGTGATGGGCGCCTGGCTGGACTCTGTTCCGATGGTCGTCGTCTCCGGGCAGATCAAGCGCGCCACCATGATCACGGCCTGTCCGGAGCTGAAGCTCCGCCAGCTCGGCGACCAGGAGTACAACATCGTCGACGCGGTGCGGCCGATGACGAAGTTCGCGACGACCGTGATGAGCGTCGAGGAGGTGCCGGGCGTCCTCGCGAAGGCGTGGCGCATCTGCCGCGAGGGAAGGCCGGGGCCGGTGTGGATCGACGTGCCGCTCGACATCCAGGCCGCCGAGATGGACGCTGGCGTGGCGGACGGCGTTGCGGACGACTCGCCTGCCGCTCCGCTCGAACCCGACGCCGCGCAGGTCGCCGCCGTCGCGGAGGCCCTGCGGAACGCGGAACGCCCGGCGGTGATCGTCGGCTCCGGCGTGCACAACGCATGCGCGGAGGGGCTCTTCCTCGAGACGGCGGAGGCGCTTGGCATTCCCGTCCTCACCTCGATCTCCGGAATCGACCTGATCCCGTCGGACCACCCGCTGTTCTTCGGGCGTCCCGGGATACTCGGCGCGCGCGCCGCTAACTTCATAATGCAGAACAGCGACCTTTTCCTCGTGCTTGGCACGCGCATGGGGATACGCATCTGCGGCTACGCATACGACACGGTCGCGCGCGCGGCGAAGAAGATCATGGTCGACGTAGACCCGAACGAGCTGGAGAAGCCGACGTTCCGCCCGGACGTGAAGATATGCTCCGACGCCGGCGCCTTTCTGCGCGCGCTGCGCGCCGCGCTGCCGTCGATGCCGCCGAAGGAGGCGTGGCTTGCCTACTGCCGCAGGCTGCGCGAGGCGTATCCGACGATCCTCCCCGAGCATCGCGAGCGCACGGACTACGTCTCCAGCTACGTTCTGCCGGAGGCGGTCATGCGCCACGCGCCCGACCCGCTCACCGTCGTGACGGCGAACGGCGTCGCCTACACGTCCACGTACCAGACGATTCCCGTGAGGAAGGGGATGCGCATGTTCGCAAACGAGGCGTGCGCGTCGATGGGCTACGGGCTGCCCGCCGCGATCGGTGCGGCGTTCGCCTTCGGGGGGAAGCGCGAGACGGTGTGCTTTGAGGGCGACGGGTCGATCCAGATGAACCTACAGGAGCTGCAGACGCTGGTCAACTATCGTCTGCCGGTGAAGCTGTTCGTGTACAACAACGCGGGGTACCTCTCGATCAAGACGACGCAGCGCGCGTTCTTCGAGGGGCGCTTCGTCGGCTCCGAGGCGGGGTCCGGCGTCGTGCTGCCCTCGTTCGAGAAGCTGGCGGCGGCCTACGGCCTGCCGTACTTCCGGCTTGAGAACAACCAGGAGCTGGACGAAAAGCTGCCCGCCGTGTTCGCTACGGAGGGGCCGGTGCTTATCGAGGTGGTGCTCGACCCGTTCGAGAAGCTCGGGCCGAAGGCGGCGTCGAAGAAGCTGCCGGACGGCACGATGGTGTCCGCGCCGCTCGAGGACCTGGCGCCGTTTCTTCCGCGCGAGGAGTTCGCGGCGAACATGCTCATCCCTCCGGTCGAGCGTTGCTTCCAGAACTAAACCGGTTTTCTGGAGGTAAATCGGTGGATCGACGCTAAGATTTGCCTGTCCTGAATCGGAGTGTCTGGCTTTCCATGCTGGCTGGTTGGTGGCAGTGCCGCTTTTGCGGTATTTTGCATTTGT
>JAFRBA010000028.1 GCA_017405115.1 Kiritimatiellia bacterium | reverse complement strand
GTCAACAACCCCAACATGCCGGCCGACGGCATTCCGTGCTGGGACTACGGCGCGCCTGGCGAGGAGCGCGACAGCTCCGCCGGCGCGATCATGGCGTCGGCTCTGATGGAGCTTTCGACGTTCGTGCCCGGCGAGAAGGGCGCGGCTTACCGCGCGTTCGCCGTGAAGCAGCTCCTGTCGCTGGCGTCGCCCGCGTACTTTTCGGAGGGAGACGAGGTCGGCCACTTCCTTCTCAAGCACGGCGTAGGGCACAAGCCCGGCCACAGCGAAGTGGACACTCCGCTCAATTACGGCGACTACTACTTCCTGGAGGCACTGCTCCGCTTCAAGGCTCTGCGTCCGCTTGACGGCGTGGCGGCGGCAGGCGTAGACGCCAGGTACCTGCCCGAGCGCATGGATGACTTTCTTTTCGAGAACGCATATGCCGCGTTTCGCGTGTATGGCCCGAAGCTGGCGCGGCCAAAACCAGAGGGGCAGGGCTTTTCCTCCAATGGCATAGACGTGTTCAACAAGGGCGTAGCGGACGTCTGCGGCGTGGAGACCGTACTTGGCTGCATGAAGGCCGGGAAGTCGTACCATGCCGACAACGGACGCTGCTTCGACCCGTACACCGTGGGCCCCGGCTGCGGCTGCGGCGGAATCCGCAGACGCACGGCTGCCGGCGAGTGGACGGGCGACGGCAACTGGAAGGCGCAGCGAGTAGTCGAGAAGACCGCCGCTCGCGCCGTGTTCGAGCTGGATTACGCGACGTACACTCTGCGGGGCACGGTGACGGCAGACTCCCCGTTCGTCCGATTCGACGTTACTCCGAAGGCCGCTTCGCCCGGCGCCGCCTGGGGGCCGGGGCTGGATGTGGCGCCTTCGCGCGGACACGAGGGCGTGCAGCTGGTCGACGTTGGGCGCGGTTGCATCGCGAACGCCGAGACGGCCTCCGGCACGTACACCGCCGTGGTCGTCCCCAAGTCGTCGGGCGAGGCGCAGATTGCGTCCGAGCCGTCTGGCTGCCCGTGCCTGCTCGTTTCCGACGGGCCGTTCACTTACTACGTCGCCGCCGCGTGGCGCGGCAAGGGCGACTTCCCGACTGCCGAGAGCTGGTTCGCCCTCGTGCGGGCATTTGCGGACTCTGTACGCTGAGCAAATGGAAACGGACTGGCTAGACCTGAATCCCGACCCCGTCCACGTGAAGCGCGAGCGGGAGAAGGCGAGGGCGCTGCGCAAGACCGACTGGTGGCGCGCGCTGGTCGCGAAGGGGGAGTGCCACTACTGCCACCGCGTGGTCGGCGCGGAGAACCTTACGCTCGACCATGTCGTTCCGGTGTCGCGCGGCGGAAAGTCCACGCGCGGCAACTGCGTGCCGTGCTGCCGCGACTGCAACGCCAAGAAGAAGGCGTACACGCCTGCCGAGCAGATACTCGACAGGCTCTTCCCGACAGCGCCCTGCGGTTGATGCGCTGATTGCGGCGACTGTACTAGTCCACGGCATTGAAACTCGTAACGCGAAATGTTGATGACATGGCGGGCATGGGAGTGCCGATATTCAATCCCTTTGCGTAACATCGTAGCATTTTACGCCGAAACCGACGCGACATCTTTTTTCTTGTTCCATTGGAACCGAAAAAGAACAAGTGGCGTCATGTAGGCAAGGTTGACGGCCTTTCGTTCAAGATTAGCGACGAAGATCTTTTCTCATTATATCTACACGGGCATTGTAGAGCGTCCCCATTGTCCCATATGTCTCCAATGTCCCCGTGATTGACGAAAAGCAGACTGGATTGGCAGGATTTGGGGAGGACAGAGACAGGATTGACATGATTGGGAGGTGCTGACACGTGGTACACGAAAGGGTAATTGCTTGAACTGCTGCTGGAGGGCGAGCGCGGCGAGAAGACAGAGTGAAACCGTTGCGCTTGATTCGGGCGCGGCGGTTTTGGTATAATTCGCGGTGTTCGGCTGAGAGGCGGGTGAAACTGCCGCGATGCCGGGCGATAGATTTCCCGCGTGGAAGGGCGAAGAACAGTAGCCGGAACCGCGCCTGGGACGCATTATGAGAAGTTGGAGGCAAGGAGGAAATGCCATGAGGATTATAACCCAGGAGCTTCGCGAGACGTTGGATAAAAACAAGACGTATAGGCTGATTGTAAACACCCCTCCGCCTGACTTTTCTGCACTTAGGAAAGAGGCTGATGAATTCGCGCGCTGGATTGCTCGCGAACACAAAAAGGAGCGGGCGTCACTGGCGCGGGTTAACGTATGATATTGTCGGCTCAACTGTCGGTAGACTCGGGCGATTTTGTCGTAGAACACCTCACGGATTCGGAGGAAGACCACAACCTCATCATGGGATTTGTGGCAGGAAAGGGCGCTGACGGATTGGAGGGATATCTGAAGTCATGCGCATTGGAAGACGAGATTTCCGGTGAAAGCAGGACTTATCTTGTCAAGGACTCTGTAAGCAGGGCACTTGCCTGCTATTTTTCTTTGCGGACATGTCTTGTTCCTCTCGCGTTGGACAGCGAGACCTTTGTGACAATGCCGGCGATAGAGCTTTCGAATTTTGCGGTCAACGAGCAGTATAGACGGACTCAGAAGAAGGCCCGGAAGATAGGGGCCTATGTCTTTCTTGAGTTCATAATTCCGATAGTGAGGCACGTGGCGGATATAGTTGGCTCAAAGTGGCTCTGTGTGTATTCCTTGCCAGAGCCTGGGCTTATGAAGCACTATAAATCCCTTGGATTTCGGTCGCTTGCGCCTGATGATGAGGCGTTTGTGTACAGTCACGTAAAGCCGAAATACGACGCTGATTGCATATTTATGTATCAAAGCATTGAAAAGTCCGAGTCGATCCATTCGACGCAGACGTAACAAATCGCTATAAAGTGGAGTTTGTGAATTTGCAAACCGCCGCGCTTGATTCCAGCGCGGCGGTTTTGGTATAATTCGCGGTAGTTCTGCGGGAAACTGCGGAATTTGATCTTTGACATCTATCCTCCGGAGTCGCCATCCGGCGCAAAGGAGGATACCGTCCGGGACGTTACCGGGCGGGCGGTCGCCACGAGGACAAGGAAGAAGTAAACCGCCGTCGCGCTTTGCGCTATGGCGGTCAGGGAAGGAAAAAGGAAGAAGTACGGAGTACGGATTCCTTAGGACTTCGACCTTGACTTTGGAGAGCGACAAGAATCCTCCTATGCCACTTCCGTGGCTGCGGAGGACTGATCCGTCGCTGGTAGGGCGGTCACCCCGTGACCGCCGCCAACGGCGGAACGTACGCAACAGTACGTATGGTAGCTTTTCAGAAAACCGCTAATTTTCTAAAGTGAGGCGAAATACGGCTGTGCGCACGTGTGGACTAATTATCCACGCGGCGCACACTCATTTTTTGGTTTCACTTGGGCTCTTAGCGGTGCCTCTGAAAGACTGGAATCTCGGGAGTGCGCCGCTCTTCTTTTCTGCGCCAAGCGCGGCGGACCTTGATAGACAACGGGCGTGGAAAGGAGAGAAAGCATGGTTCTTGGAATACAGCTGGCTGATAGCTGGTGCGAGATGGCGACGCTCGCAACCGTCATAATTGGCGGTGGATGGGCGTTATATCAATGGGGTTGCGCAATTCGTTCACAACGAGCAGAAACCATGGCAAGGCTTTTTGAGCTATGCGAGCAAAAGGAAGTGTATTTGACGTTCAACACTTATGTGCTGAAAGCGGGAAGATTAAGTGTGACCCCTTGTGATGATACGTTTGAATTTCAAGACGTTGAGAAGCCGGATCGAAAGAGTGCAGATATAAAGACTTGGATAGACACAATGCTGACATTCTTCAATCAGGCATGCTACATGAAGAAACATGAAATAATCGTCGAAGAGGAGTTTACCGTTTTTGAACGTCAAATACAGCGCTTGTTCGATAATTCTCAAATCAAGAAATATCTTCTTGCTCTCCAGCAAGAACCCGAATCGGCATCGCCGTATGAGTTGCTCGTTGACTATGCCAAGTCAAAAGGCTGGTGGCCTTGCACATGCTGAAGCGTGTCAGATTTTCAGAACACTGGGAAGTATTGTATAAAGGAGAGAGGAAATCATGGAAACACTTAAGCGAATCATCGTTGTCGCAAGCTTGCTCGTGTCGCTGTCGGGTCTTGCCGCCACTGAAATCGTGAATGGCATTACTTGGACTTACACGGTGTTCGGCGGAAGCGCACGTGTTGGAGGTGGAACTTCATCTTCAACGGCTATTCCCAAGTCAACAACTGGTGCCATTACAATTCCGTCAACATTGGGTGGATATAGTGTGACGAATATCAGTTCTTATGCGTTCTACAACTGCAGCGGTCTTACGAGCGTGGCAATCCCGGACAGCGTGACGAGCATCGGCTATGGTGCGTTCTCCGGTTGCAGCGGGCTGATGTCGATTGTGGTTGGCAGTGGGAATGCCAAGTACTCGTCGGCAAACGGCCTTTTGCTGTCAAAGAATGGCAAGACCCTCATAGAAGGCGTGAATGGTAATGTGATGATCCCGGACGGCGTGACGATCATCGGGGCTTGTGCGTTCGACAATTGTACCAATCTTACGAGCGTTACGATACCCGACGGAGTGACTACAATCGGGAATGAAGCGTTCTACGGTTGTAGAAGTCTTACGAGCGTGACGATCCCTGACGGTGTGACGAGTATTGGGTCTTCTGCGTTCTCCAGCTGCAGCGGGCTGACGAGCATGACGATACCGAGCAGCGTAACGAACATTGAGTCTTATGCGTTCCGCTTCTGCAGCGGTCTTACAAGTGTGACGATTCCAAAGTGCGTATGTTCGTCGCGTATGTCGTCCGTGTTTCCCGACGCCTACCAGTCTATTACTAACGTTGTCATCTGCGATGGCGTGACGAGCATAGGAAATTTTGCTTTTTCGGGCTGCTGCGGGCTAACTAGTGTGACGATACCCGCGTCCGTTAGGGGTATCGGAACAGGTGCGTTTAATGGCTGTAGTGGGCTGAGGAGTGTGACGATTCCAAAGTGCGTATGTTCGTCGCGTATGTCGTCCGTGTTTCCCGACGCCTACCAGTCTATTACTAACG
>JAFRBA010000247.1 GCA_017405115.1 Kiritimatiellia bacterium | reverse complement strand
GGAAAAATGCCGCGACCCCCCCCCCCACACACACACATGAACGCCGTCACGGGCAGAAGATAGTGTATCGCCCCTGCAATGTCAAGTGCAAACACCTTTGTGCCGAAAAGGATTACCAAAAGTCGGCGGCAAGTACAAGGGGCCCATCTGGTCGGGTGTAAAAAGTAGGTCGCCTTGTCAGTCTAAATGCGACATGGGTGGCCATCGTTATCTAATCAACCTAAAATCCTAGGTTCGAAGTCTCACGCAGAGGCGCAGAGAGGCGGAGAGCGCAGAGAAAGTTCAGAAATCCGACGGAAAAGAAAACCATGACAAGAATAGTCTCGGAAAGTTCTCTCACCCAATTGGTGAAAACGAATACATACTCAAGCAATGGGATAACCTCTGCGAACTCTGCGCTCTCTGCGCCTCTGCGTGAGATATAACGCGGCGTGGAAAATCGAAATGAGGAATTTAGGATCAATGGCAGCGGCCATGGACGCGGCGCGGGCAGTTGCCGCCCTTTGCGCCGCCTGTACCGAGGCAACGGTAGCAGATTTCGTTTTCGAGCGGCGCGCCCGCAAAGTAGGCGTCGAGATTGGCGAGCGTCGTCTCGGCGATGTTGGCAAGTGCCTCGTGCGTGAGGAACGCCTGGTGCGAGGTGACGATCACGTTCGGCATCGAGACGAGCAGCGACAACGTCTTGTTCTGCCGCGTAACGTCCGAACGATCCTCGTAGAACCATTCGCTTTCCTCTTCATAGACATCCAGCCCCGCGCCGCCGACCGTGCCATTGCGTAACGCCGCCAACAACGCCTCCGAATCAACGAGTCCGCCGCGCGACGTGTTTATGAGCGTGAAGCCGCGCTTCGCCTTGGCGAGCGTGTCGGCGTTGATGAGGTGCCTCGTTTCGGGGAGAAGCGGACAATGCAACGAGACGATATCCGACTCCGCGAGAAGTCTGTCGAGCGTCACGTATTCAAGTCCGCTCGCCGCATTCGGGAATGCGTCGTAGGCGAGGACTCGCATTCCGAATCCCCTGCAGATGTCAGCGAAGATGCGTCCGATCTTGCCCGTGCCGATCACGCCCGCCGTCTTACCGTGCAGGTCGAAGCCGGTGAGTCCCGCCAGCGAGAAGTTGAAGTCGCGCGTCCGCGCCGCTGCCTTGTGGATGTGGCGGTTGAGCGACAGGAGCAATGCGGCCGCGTGTTCCGCGACGGCATACGGCGAGTATGCCGGAACGCGCACGACCGTGAGGCCCGCGTCATACGCCGCCTTGAAGTCGACGTTGTTGTATCCGGCGCAGCGCATGGCGAGAACCTTGATGCCGCGCTTCACAAGCCCCTCGACCACGGCACGGTCGATTTCAGCGTTCACGAACGCGCAAGCCGCGTCGCATCCGTCGGCGAGCGGCAACGCCGCAGCCGTCAGCCGCGTCTCGAAGTAGCGGATGTCGTACCGCCCGTCGTTCAGCCGGTCGAACGACTCGCGGTCATACGGCTTCGTATCGAAAAACGCAATCTTCTTCATGATTGCCCTCCTTATGCGAGCAGCGATGTGACGAGCGCGGGGATTGCCGCAAGGTCGACATCGGTTGCCTTCCACATCGGGCGGATGGATTCTGGAACAACCGAGAAGCCCGCCTTGCCGAGCATTTCCTGTAGAAGCTTCACCGATTCGCCGCTCCAGCCGTAGCATCCGAAAGCCGCCGCCTTCTTGTTCTTGAACTTGAGCTGCTTCAGGAACTCCATCCATCCGGCGACGCTGGACAGGATGGAGTTCGATACCGTCGGCGAGCCAACCGCAATGGCCTTGGACTTGAACACCTCGGTCATCACCTCGTTTTTGTCTGCTTTGGCGACGTTGAACACCTTTACCACGGTATCGGGGGACTGGCGGTGAATTTCGGCGGCGATTTCGTGCGCCACCTTCGCAGTCCCCTCCCACATCGTGTCGTAGGCGACCGTCACCTGATCTTCTTGATACGCCTTCGCCCACTCTGCGTAGAGATTCACTATCTGCAATGGATCGTCGCGCCAGATGGCACCGTGCGACGGGGCGATTATGTCGAAAGGAAGATTGAAGCCGACAACCTCCTCCAGTTTCTTCGTGAGAATCGGGGCAAACGGATTGAGTATGTTCGCAAAATACTTCATCGCCTCATGCTTGAGGACGCTCTGCTCCGCCTTATCGTTGAAAAGCTCCTCCACGGCGTAGTGCTGTCCGAACGCATCGTTCGAGAAGAGGATGTTGTCCCCAGTCATGTAAGTTGACATCGAGTCCGGCCAATGGAGCATGCGCATCTCGACAAAAACGAGCTTCTTGCCGTTTCCGATGTCTACGGAATCGCCCGTCTTCACCACCTTGAAGTTCCAGCCGCGCTTGCCATACTGTCCTTCAAGAGACTTGACGCAGTTCGCTGTGCAATAGACTGGCGTGTCGGGGATCTCCGCGAGAATCGTCTCAAGCGACCCAGAATGGTCGCACTCGCCGTGGTTGGCGACAATGAAGTCGATCTTCTTGAGGTCGATCTCCTTCTTCAGGTTCTCGACAAAATCGAAGCGGTGCGGTGTCCACACGGTGTCGATGAGGACTGTTTTCTCCTCCTCGATTAGGTAGGCGTTCTGGCTTGAACCATTCTTTATGGAGTAGTCGTCACCGTGGAACGTCTCAAGTTCCCAGTCGAGATAGCCTATCCAGCTGACATTATTCTTCACGAGCTTGCGCATTATTCCGCCTCCCTTATTGCGGCCACGGGGCATCCCTCGATAGCCTGTTTTACCGACTCACCGTTTGCGTCGGTCGTGTCCGAGACGGCCTCCGCCTTGCCGTCCGCGTTCATTGCGAACACGTCAGGCGCGATGCTGGTGCAAAGGCCGCAGCCGATGCACAGTTCCTGATCAACATACGCTATCATCTTGATTCTCCTTATCTTATGTCAATCCAATGTCAGCAGCAAAGCCATCTTGAACGGCTTTTCGGCGCGGACCCAATGTGCGCCGTTCTTTGCGAACGCGAAGTTCTCCCCCGCCTTGATGGTGTGTTCCTTGCCCTCGTAGCCGATCACGCCCTCGCCATCGAGCGCGAAGATCAGCGCCTCGCCTGGCGCGGCGTGTTCGCTCAAACCCGTACCGGCGGCGAAACTCATCAATACGAACTTCAACTTCGGCTCGTTGATGATGTCCTTGTTGACGATGCGCCCCTCCGCGTAGGGAAGAACGTC
>JAFRBA010000246.1 GCA_017405115.1 Kiritimatiellia bacterium | reverse complement strand
CGACGCGCTTGGACGCTACCTCGCGTGGCTGCGCGACCGCGCCCCCGGGCGCGGCGGGCTGCGCTATGCCGTGGACTGCTCCAACGGAATGGCCTCGCTTCTCGTGCGCGAGCTCTTCCCGGACGCGGCGGCAGTGGTCAACGACACCCCCGACGGACGCTTTCCCGCCCACAGCCCGAATCCGCTCAAGGCGGAGGCGCGCGAGCAGATCGCCGCGCTCGTCCGCGAGAACGGGCTGGACGCCGGAGTCGTGTTCGACGGCGACGCCGACCGCTGCATGTTCGTTGACGAGAACGGAGATTTCGTTTCGCCCGACTGCCTGGTTCCGGTCGTCGCGGCGTCGCTGGGCGCCGGGGTCGGCGACAGGGTGCTGCACGACGTGCGCACTTCGCGCGGGGCGATCGAGGCGATCCGCAGGCTCGGCGCGGAGCCGGTGATGTCCCCGGTCGGCCACGCCTTCGCGAAGCCCCTGCTCCGGTCCTCCGGGGCGGTCTGCGGCGGCGAGCTCGCCGGCCACTACTACTTCCGCGAGTTCCACTGCTGCGACTCCGGGGCGCTTGCCGCGCTGAAGATACTCGGCGAGGTCGCGAAGGCGAAGCGCGACGGCAGGTCGTTCTCCGGGATGATGCGGCCGATCTCGGGGGTCTACGCCAACTCGGGCGAGCTGAACTTCCGCGTGGAGGACAAGGACGCGGCGATCGGGCGGGTGCTCGCGGCGGCGGCGAACCGCCTGCCGGCCGAGGTCTCGCGCAGCGACATGGACGGCCTCCGGCTCGAGTTCGCCGAAGGGTGGGTGAACGTGCGCCGGTCCAACACCGAGCCGTATCTTCGACTTGTCGTAGAGTGCGACACGCCGTCGAGGCTCGAAGAGTGGAAGGGAATTCTTTCGGAGGCGATAAGTGCTGGTTGACTTCCATGTGCATTCGACCGCGAGCGACGGCACGAAGTCTCCCGCCGCCTTGGCCCGCAAGACCAGGAACTTCGAGGCCGCGGCGCTGACCGACCACGACAACTGCGACGGCGTCGCGGAGTTCCTCGCCGAGCCGACGGAGGATGGCGCGTGCCGCCGCATCGCGGGCGTGGAGCTGTCGATAGACCCCGGCGACGGATTCGACATGTTTCACATGCTTGCGCTGGACGTAAACCCGTCGGACGAGGGACTCAAGGCCCTGCTGCGGCGCATCCTCGAAGGGCGCGACGCGCGCAACGAGAGGATCATCGCGAACTTCCTGCGCATCGGCATCGACCTCGGCGGCGACGTCCGCTCGTACGCGCACGGCGAAATCCTGGCGAGGCCGCATTTCGCAAAGTGGCTCGTCGCCCACAAGTACGCGGGCTCGGTGAAGGAGGCGTTCGCGACGTACCTTCTGCCCGACTCCCCGGCGGAGACGCGCTGCTACGAGCCGCGGTGGCATCCGCCGCAGGAGGAGACGTTCCGCGCCGTGCACGGCGCAGGCGGCCTCTGCGTGATGGCCCATCCGAAGTTCTGGCGACGCCCCTGGCGAACAGCCGGCTGCGACTTCGCCGCGGCGGAGCGCGAGCTGGCGGCGGTGCGCGAGCGCGGGCTGGACGGACTGGAGGCCGTCTACCAGGCCAACAGCCCGGGGGAGACCGCGGTCTTCACGCAGATCGCCGACAGGCTCGGGCTCCTCAAGACGGCGGGAAGCGACTACCACGGCTCTAACAAGCCCGACGTGACGCTCGGCATGGACGTCTCGGAGGAGTTCATAAGGCCCATCCTCGACAGGCTCCGCGCGCCTCGCGAGGTCTCCGATTTGGTATAATGTGCGAGACATGAACATCGTCGACAGCGACTACCTCGTCGTGGGGTCCGGCATGGCCGGGCTCATGAGCGCGCTTCACCTGGCATCGTACGGCAGGGTGATCGTGGTGACGAAGGGGCTCCTTGCCGACTGCAACACGAACTTCGCGCAGGGCGGGATATGCTGCGTGATGGACCCGGCGGACACCTTCGACCGCCACGCGCGCGACACGATGATCGCCGGGGCCTGGCTCGGGAAGACCGAGGTCGTGCACGAGATCTGCGAGCACGCGCCGGAGGGCATCCGCGACCTCGTCGACTGCGGCGTCAGGTTCGCCAGGCGCGAAGACGGCTCCTGGGACTTGACGCGCGAGGGCGGCCACAGCGCGCGGCGCATACTCCACGCGGGCGACATAACCGGCGAGAAGTGCGAGGCGGCGATGATCCGCAAGGTGCGCCGGGTCGCGGCGGCAACGGGGCGGAGGGGCTCCGGGATAGACGTGCGCGAGCAGACGATCGTAATCGACCTCGTCATGTCACGCCGCATAGGGCTCCCGGGCGAAAACCGCTGCCTCGGCGCATACGTCCTCGACAAGGCGTCCGGCGAGATATACGCCGTCCGGGCCCCTAACACAATCCTCGCGACGGGCGGCTGCGGCAAGGTCTACCTGTACACCTGCAACCCCGACACCGCCACGGGCGACGGCGTCGCGATCGCCTGGCGCGCCGGGGCCAAGATCGAGAACATGGAGTTCATCCAGTTCCACCCGACCTGCCTCTACCATCCGCAGGCGAAGCGCTTCCTCATATCCGAGGCGGTGCGCGGCGAGGGCGCCGTGCTCGTGAACAGGCACGGGCGCGAGTTCATGAAGAAGTACGACCCGCGCGGGAGCCTCGCGCCGCGGGACATCGTGGCGCGCTCGATAGACTCCGAGATGAAGCGCACGGGAGACGACTGCGTGTTCCTCGACATACGCTCGAAGGGCCGCACGTACCTCATGAAGCGCTTCCCCAACATCTACCGAACGTGCCTGGAGTTCGGCATCGACATGGCGACGGACCTCATACCGGTCGTGCCGGCCGCGCACTACGCGTGCGGCGGGATACAGGCGACGACCGACGGGCGCACGTCGGTGCGCGGCCTCTCCGCCGTCGGCGAGTGCGCATGCACCGGGCTCCACGGCGCGAACCGGCTGGCCTCCAACTCGCTCATGGAGGCACTGGTCTGCGCGCGCCTCACGGCCGCGAGGCTCGGTCCGCGCCCGGAGTCGTGGCCCATGCGCGGCGGCAGGCCGCGCATGCCGGAGATACCGGCGTGGAAGACGGGCAGCGCCGTTCCGCCGGACGAGGCGGTGCTGGTATCGCACATGTGGGACGAGATACGCCGGCTCATGTGGGACTACGTCGGCATCGTCCGCACGAACAAGCGCCTCGCGCGCGCCGCGCGCCGCCTGAAGACGCTCAGGCGCGAGATACGCGACTACTACTTCCGCTACCTGGTCACCCCCGACACGCTGGAGCTGCGCAACCTGGCGGTCTGCGCCGAGCTGATAGTCAAGTCGGCGCAGAGGCGGCACGAGTCGCGGGGCCTACACTACACCCTAAACTACCCTCGCATGGCCAATCGGCCCAGGCAGACGGTGCTGGCGGGCTTCAATGGATGACGTTCTGGAGATTCGAGACCTCAAGGTCTGGTTCCCGATACGCAAGGGCGTGTTCGCGCGCACGGTCGGATACGTCAAGGCGGTGGACGGCGTGTCGTTCAGGATGCGTCGCGGGGAGACTCTCGGCGTCGTGGGGGAGTCTGGAAGCGGAAAGTCGACCATTGCGCGCGTCGTGTCCGGTCTGCAGCGGCCTACGTCCGGCGAGGTGAAGCTCGGCGGCCGCGTCGGCATGGTCTTCCAGGACCCGCTCGGCAGCCTCAATCCGCGCATGACGGTCAGGGCGACGCTGGGCGAGGTGCCTGGCTGCCGTGGCGGCGAGAGGCATTCCGAGCTGCTCGGTCTGGTCGGGCTCGACGCCTCGGCGCTCGACAAGTATCCCCACGAGTTCTCGGGGGGGCAGCGCCAGCGCATCTGCATAGCGAGGGCGATTGCCGCGCGCCCCGACCTGCTCATCTGCGACGAGGCCGTGAGCGCGCTCGACCTGGCGATCCGCTCGCAGGTGCTGGACCTTCTTGGGGACCTCAAGGCCAGGCTCGGGCTGTCGCTCATGTTCATAACGCACGACCTTGGCGTCGTGCAGCACATGGCCGACAGCCTGATCGTCATGCACAGCGGCAAGATCGTGGAGGAGGGCGACTGCGCCGAGGTGCTCCGCTCGCCGAAGGCCGAGTACACGCGGTATCTCATGGAATCCGTGCCGCGCATCGGCAAGCCGCTGGCGTGACGCGCCAAGGGTGATGGAGGCTCGAGACGTAAAAGACAATGAATCGCATGCGTTTTGGAAGGCGTGATTTTCTGTACTTTGCGGGGCTTGGCGCCGCAGGTTCAGTTCTGCCGTCGTTCGGCTCCGGCGTAAAGCCGCTAAAATCCCTGAACGTGCGCCGAGAGGTGGTTGAAATCGGAACTGGAATTCCGTTTTCAATACTGCATGTCTCAGATTCGCATCTGACGAGGATCGACAGCCGCGATGGAAACGCCCTCTATGAATTCGCCAAATCGCGTTCTCGCAACGGAAGGGAACTCGGCGAGTACTATCTCGACGAGGCCGTGCATCATGCCCGCCTGAAAAAGCTCAAGATGATTCACACCGGCGATTTCATGGAGTTCAGGAGCTAAGCGAATGTTGAATACGCGGCAAGACGCCTTTGCACGGACGACATTCTTGCCTGTGTCGGCAACCACGAATATTGGCTTGACGCGGAACATCGCGAAACGGAGGAATACAAGCAGCCGACAATCCCCAGGCTAAAGGCGCATTGGGCAGGCGTCCCCGCGTCGACTCGCCAGATAAACGGCATAAACTTCTTTGTGTTCGACGATTCGTTCGCGACCGTGACGCATGAGGTTGTCTCCGCATTTGACCAGACGCTGAAAGAGGG
The DNA here is from genome assembly GCA_017405115.1 of Kiritimatiellia bacterium. The sequence goes on along the minus strand of JAFRBA010000246.1, from coordinate 83,598 downwards.
GCGTCCTGTCGTCATGGTGTGCCACGTGCCGCTTTGGGCCGAAGGGTGCGGGATGAAAGCCAATGTCTGTGGAATGCCTGGGTTGAAGAAGAATGACGAAGTGTCGTGTGTGTTCGTTGAGAGGGCGAGAAAAGAACCTCTTGTCAGGGCGGTTCTTGCCGGACATGTCCATGCCTTCAAGAGGTTTGCCTTTTCGCCGACGGCGACGGAGTTGGTTGCCGGCGCCCTGTTCTCCGGATGCTGTACGGAAGTTGTGTTCAGGTAGTTGCCCAACGCGTTCGCGGTTGTGGAGTGGCAATGAGGAAATTGAGGGGAGCTGTCCCCGAAGATTGCTTGTCGCGGGCGCCTTGACAGTCGGCGTGGCGATTTGGTATAAATGCGGCATATGAGACGTCCGACCCATCTGCCGGCCTGCCTTCTGGCGCTTGCGCTTGACGGCATGAGGGGCTTCCCAAGGTCGCCCGGCGAGGGCTCCACGTTCGACCTGCGCCGCACGCGCTCGTTCCACATCTTCGTGTCCCAGATGGGTGTAAGGGAGGGCTTCTGCGTGCGGCGCGTGACGGCGTCCGGCATGGGCGTGAAGCAGAAGGTGTTTTCGGCCAAGTCGTTCCTGCCGTTCGTCGACAAATACGGACAGTTCGCGCACGACGACTGGCCGGGGAAGATACACGACGACGCGGAGCTCGAGGCGTCCCGCAGAGAGGAAGACGCATGGCTGAAAGGACACCCGTGCCCCATTCCCGACGCCGACGCGCCGTACCCGGAGCTCGTGGAGGCCGCCCGCGACGTCGCGGGCGCGATGTACAGCCGCCGCAGCCGCCGCCTACGGATTCAGCCCTGAAAAGGGGGCGTGGATCGTGTTGCATGATAGATAAAAGTTGTGCGCACAAGTCATGACGGCGGCATGCCGATATGGTACAATGTCACACGTGGAGACAAAATACCAATCTGTCCTGCATTCGCTTTTGAATGACATTCGCGCCGGGAAGTACAGAGAGACTGCCTTCCCCAGCGAGAACATGTCCGCACGGCGGTTCGCCGTCGGACGCAAGACGGTCATCAAGGTGTACGACGAGCTGGAGCGGCGGGGGCTGGTCGTCCGCCGGCGCGGCGCGGGCACGGAGCTTACCCGCAAGGCCGACAGGGATTCCGGCCGCATAGGGCTCATCGTCCACGGCAGCGACTACTGCGAACTCTTCGCCCCTGTGGCGCGTCGCGTCTCGCATCTCTGCCAGCAGAACGGCCTCGTGCTTCTCTTCGCCGACTTGTCTGGGGACGCCGTTTCCAGGCGGATTGGCAAAGTTACCGCGACGGCTGAGGAGTTTGTGAAGACCGGCGTGAACGGCGTCATCTTCCAGCCAGTCGAGCTTGTGAAGAACGCCGAGGCGATAAACAGAAAGATACTGGCGACCTTCGACGAGGCGGGCGTTCCCGTCGTGCTGCTTGACAGCGACGTCGTCCGCTCGCCGGCGCGCAGCCGCTATGACCTCGCCGCCGTCAACCACGTCGAAGCCGGACGCCGCATCGGCGAGCACCTCGTCCGCTGCGGCGCAAGGCGTATCGCGTACCTGATGGAGAGGGAGCATGCGCCGTGCGTGCAGGATCGCTACCTGGGCGTCAGGGTCGGCGCGGACGGCAAGATGGTCAGGGGGTGCGTTGTCTACGCGAAGCCGGACAATCTTGCCGCGATTCGCAAGGCGGTCAAGGCGCTCAATCCCGATGCCTTTGCGTGCTACAACGACCGTGAGGCGCGGCTCTTGATCTCCACGCTGGCGAAGCTTGGCTACGACGTGCCCAAAGACATTCAGGTCGCGGGGTTCGACGACGTCAACTACGCGACGATCTCTTCGCCTGCACTGACGACGGCGCACCAACCCTGCGGCGAGCTGGCGGACCTGGCGTTTGAAATGCTGATGGCGCGCATCGACAGGCCAGATGCACCCGTCCGCGAGACGTTCCTCGACGCGCCGCTCGTGGTTCGCGAGACGACGCAGGCAATTAGGAAAAGGACGTAGCCATGGAAATCAAGGGTGCAAAGGCAGTTGTCACGGGCGGAGGTTCGGGCTACGGCAAGGGGATTGCGGCGGCATTGGCTGCGGCTGGCGCCGAGACGTGGATCACCGGACGGAACGGCGAGAAGCTTGCCGCCGCCGCCGATGAAATCGGCGCAAGGGCGTTTGTCGCCGATGCGAGCAGCGGCGGGGACTGGGACCGACTTCTCTCTGAAGTGGGCGACGTTGATGTGCTGGTGAACAACGCGGGCTTCGGAGGGAAGATCGCTCCGCTCGCGGAACAGGACGATGCTGACATCGCCGCAGTGATCGCAACTAATCTGACAGGTGCGATCATGGGCGCGTCGCGGGTCGCGAAGGGGATGTCTGCGCGGCGGCGCGGCGTAATTGTCAACGTATCGTCCGTCTGCGCCCTGCACGCCTGGCCGGGATGGAGCGTCTATACCGCAGCCAAGGCTGGGCTCCTGAAGTTCAGCCATGCTCTGCACACGGAGATGCGTCCGTACGGGGTGCGGGTATCCTGCCTGATCCCCTCATGGGGGCAGACCGACTTCAACCGCGCCGCCGGCATCTCGGGGGCTTCCGAGGATCCGAAGCTGGCGAAGGAATGCATTTCGCCGTCCGAGCTTGGAAAGGTCGTTGCGGATATTGTCGCGCTTCCAGACCATCTGACTGTTCCAGAGCTCGTGGTGCAGCCGATGATTCAGGAAATCATTCCAATGTGAGGAAGGCCATATGAGGCATTTACAAACCTTTTTTCGTGATGCAACATTGGTAGAGCGGTTTCGACGAAACCGCCGAAAACGGCGGCATCATCGATGCCGCCCTACCGGGTTTTACAATTGCCTCACATGAAAACACCAATTCTCGCATTGGTTGCAGGAGTGTTCGGCGTGATGTTCTCGCTGGCGGCGGACGCTGCGACGCTCTATGTGGAGGCTGAATCGTTCGCCGAACTCGGCGGTTGGGTGGTCGACCCCCACTCAATGAAGGCGCTCGGCTCGTCATACATCATGGCCCACGGAATCGGGAAGCCCGTCGCCGACGCAAGGACGACGGTTTCCGTTCCGTCCGCCGGACGCTATGCCGTCTGGGCGAAGACTCGCGACTGGTCAGACGAGTGGCGCGAAGGGCGCGGCAGTGCGCCTGGACGATTCCGCGTGGTTGTGAACGGCGCGGAACTCGGCGCGGAGCTCGGCACTGAAGGCCGCGGCTGGCATTGGCAGAAAGCCGGCGAAGTCGATCTCGCATCCGGCGCAGCGGACGTCGCGCTTCACGACCTCACTGGCTTCAACGGACGCTGCGACGCGCTCGTCTTCACGGACGACCTTGCCGCGAAGCCGCCGTTTGCGCGCCCGGAGGCGAAGGTGTCCGACAACCCTGCGACATACGACCTTGCCGTCGTCGGAGGCGGCATGGCCGGAATCTGCATGGCGCAGACAGCCGTCCGCTACGGACTGAAGGTCCTGCTTCTTCAGGACAGGGAGGTGCTGGGCGGATGCAATTCGTCCGAAGTCCGCGTCGGGCTTGGCGGCGCGTGGCATCTGCCGCCGTATCCGAACCTCGGCACGGTCGTGGACGACCTTGCCCCCGCGTTCAACAACAACCGTCCGCTTCCGCCGGAGTTCTACGAGGACGCCCGCAAGGCCAACTTCTTCGTACGCACAAAGCGCAAATGCGACGTCCTTTACCGCGAGCATGTCTTCGCCGTGGAGGCCGACCCCGCCGATCCGAAGCGCATTGCGGCGGTTCTCTCGCGCAACACGCACACGGGCGCGGTGACGCGCCACCGCGCCGCGCTATTCGCGGACGCGACGGGCGACGCGACGATAGCGCGCCTTGCCGGATGCGAGACGATGTACGGGTGCGAGGAGCGCAGCCGGTTCAACGAGTCGTGCGCCCCCGAGAAGGCGAGCCGCCAGGTGATGGGTCACTCGACGCAGTGGACGAGCCGCGTCGCCGACGCGCCTGTTCCGTTCCCCGACATAGACTGGGGCTTCGTCCTCGACGAGTCGAACGCATACCACATAACCGAGGGCGGATGGGAGCAGGAGGCGGGGCAGTACCGCGACATGGCGGACGACACGGAGGCGATCCGCGACTACGGGCTCTACGCCGTCTTCTCCAACTGGAGCTACCTCAAGAACCGCTCTCCGCGCAAGGCGGAATGGGCGAAACGCGAGATAACGTGGATATCGCCGATCGGCGGAAAGCGTGAAAGCTACCGCGTCGTCGGCGACTTGGTGCTTACGCAGAACGACATCGAGAACCACGTGAAACACCCCGACCTCTCCGCGCCGATGAACTGGAACATAGACCTCCACTTCCCCGACCCCGACAACGAGGCGAAGTTCAAGGAGCCGTTCCGCTCGTGCGCATACCACCGATGCTACAACGGGCCGTATGCGGTTCCGTACCGCTGCCTCTACGCGCGCGACTGCGACAACCTCTTCCTTGCCGGACGCGACATCAGCTGCTCTCACGTCGCGTTCGCGGCGACTCGCGTTATGGGGACGCTCGGCGTCTGCGGCGAAGTCGCCGGGATGGCGGCTGCCGTGTGCCGGAAGAACGCCTGCGTGCCGCGCGATGTCTATGAAAAGCACCTCGACGAACTGAAGGCAATGATGGAGAAGGGCGTTCCGCGCCCAGGCTTCTACCACGCGGGCGGATGCGCGGGGGAAGTTGAATTCTACCACTTCAAGTCGGACGACAAGCACGAACGTCCGCAGATATATCCAGCGCCCTCGCAACTCACGCCCGAACAGGAGCGCAAGATACGCGCACTCGGCATACAGCACCGTCACGAACATCCGCAGCTTAGTCGAGCGCGGCTTGAGTGCGATGTCGCGGTTGTAGGCGGCGGCTCGGCTGGCTTCGCGGCGGCGTGGTCGGCGGCGAAGTGCGGAGCCGACGTCGTGCTTGTGGAACGCGAGGACTCACTTGGCGGAACTTCGACCGTCGGAGGCGTCAGCTCGTGGGAGCCGGTCTGCGGCGCGCAGGGACTTCCGGAACTTCTATACGAACGCCTGAAGAAGGAAGGTCAGGCCGACGTGTATCGCATCGTCTATCATGCGTGCTGGCCTTCGCCCGACGGCATGCCGCAGTTCCCAGGAGCGTTCCTGGAGATAGACCGCGACGCTCCGTATTCCGCGACGCTACGACGACACGGACCTGGGATAGCAGACGAAAAATGGTTCAGGGAGAACTGCCGAGGCGTCATTTTCGACCCGGACGCCATGTCCCGCACGATGCGCGAGATGCTTGATGAAACAGGGCGATGCCGCGTGATGACAGGAACTACCTTCGTCTCCACCGAGCGTGACGGCGGCAGAATCACGACGCTGCGGCTGTCAGATGGAACAGTCATTGAACCGAAGATTGTGGTAGATGCATGCGGAGCCGTGTCAATGGCGGTTGGATGCGATCTGTTGAAGTCTGAAAGACCCAACGGCGCATCGCTCATATATTGTGTGGCGCGTTCCGCTGACACGAGTGCGCCGAACGATTCGCCGCCGGACTGCTGGTGGGCCAAGCACTATCCTTCCGCCTTCTGCATGACGCTGCCTAATGGCGAAGTCGCCGTGAACATGCTGCCTACGATGTCCGGCGAGGAGGTGAGGAGGCTTGGGGAATCCGCCGCGTATGAAGAGGCGAAGCTGCGCGTGGAGGCGCATTGGCGCTGGATGCAGACGCGGTGGCCTGCGTTCGCGGGGTGGCGGATATGCCGTATGGCGCAGAGGCTTGCGATTCGCGACAGTTTCAGGGTTCGCGGCGACTACGTCCTTACCGGCGGCGACGTGCGTGACGGGGTGAGGCCGTTCGACGAAATCGCAAGTGCGGACCATGCGCTCGACGCACATGGTGGCGAAGGGTTTGGCGGCGAGTTGAAGGCTCCATACGGCATACCATATCGCTGCCTGATCGCCGCCAGGATGGAGAATCTTCTTCTTGCGGGACGAATAGCAAGCTTTGATTCCGTCGCGGCGACGAGCTGCCGCCTTTCCCGGACGATGATGAAGCTGGGCGAAGCCGCTGGCTCGGCAGCGGCGTTGGCTGCACAGAGCGGGAGAACGATACGGGCTGTTGGCGCAGAGGAAATTCTAGCGGTCGTAGAAAGGAACGAAAAAACAAAGCAATGAAGAAGAATGAGTTTGCGTATGCGGCATCGCTTGTTGCCGCACTTGCCGTGTTCGCGGCACCTGCTGAAGAAGAGAAGGATGTCGGCGGGTTCACCAATCTCGTGGCGGAGGCGCACAAGTGGATCAGTCTCAGCGCGTTCGCCGAAATACAGACCGCATACCTCGCTCGCGGCATGGTGGTCGATTCGCATCCATTCTCGGCGCAGTTCGTGGACGGCGAGGTGCTGCTCGGCGACTTCGGACATGTCGGCGGCCACGCCTGGAGCGTCTCCTCGCTTTCCCGCACTGGGCAGGGCGCGGCGCGTCGCAACGCATACAACGAGGTCGACTACAACCTCCACTACGTCTACGATCTGAAACTGGCCGAGGACTGGAAGCTCGAGAACCGCGTCGCCCGCCAGTGGGTGACGCTGCCGGGATATCGCGGCGACCCGCCCACCTTCTGCGAATGGCATGGGGCACAGGCTCTGCACAATCCGTGGGTCACGCCGTATTGGCTGTTGCGGCACTGCTGCCGTCCGTCCCCGTGGAACTACTGGGACGTCGGCCTGAAGCGTTCGTTCGAGGTCTGGGACGATCTAACCTTCACCATCGATTTCTTCGGCGAGCTCGGGGATGCGCACCACTTCGCCGCGCAGTACGGGCCAAAGCCCGACGAACCGAATTCCCGCTACCATGGCGGGCTGCAGGCCCTGAACCTCGTTCTGCGGTTAGGCTACAAGATCACGGAATATTTCGGCATCTATGCGTTCGTCTGGCAGTTCGACCTCGTGTCCGGCGAAGCCCGCGACACGGTCAAGGCGTCGTCCGCGCCGGAGGCGAAGCGAGACATAACTGTATTCGGCGTCGGTCTGTCGCTTAATTTCTGAGGGAACGGCAATGAAAAAGAGAATCGTCCTGAATATTGTTTCCGCCATGCTTGCTGCGGCAAGTTGGCATGCAAGCGCCGCAGACGTTTTTGTAGAGTGCGAGAGCTTCGGAGAGCTTGGCGGATGGGTGGTAGACGCGTATTCGATGCGCAACATGGGCTCCGCATACGTGATGGCGCACGGATGCGGGCGCCCGGTGGCCGACGCCGTTGGAAGCGTGTCGATCCCGCAGGAAGGCGTGTATTCCGTCTGGGCGCGGACGCGCAACTGGAACGCCGAATGGACGAAGGGCGCGGCTGGACTCTTCAAGGTGAAGGTGAACAGCGCGGAGCTGCCGGTCACGCTTGGCGACGGCGACGGCGCATGGCATTGGCAGAAGGCCGGAGAGGTGTCGCTGCCGGCCGGGCGCGCGGAATTGGCGTTGCACGATCTGACAGGCTTCAACGGACGCTGCGACGCGCTGTTCCTCACCACGGAGGCGCTTGACGCTCGGACGGCCGGACTCGCCGCCGAGAAGGCACGCGCGGCGCGTCGGGGGAAGATAGAGGACGACCGCGAGGAGTGGGATCTGGTGGTGGTGGGCGGTGGCGTTGCCGGATGTTGCGCTGCGCTTTCAGCTTCTCGCTACAAGCTCAGGACGCTGCTTCTCCAGGACCGCAACGTGCTTGGCGGGTGCAATTCATCCGAAATCCGCGTGTCCGCCGGCGGGTTCATGCACAAGGGACCTTATCCGGCGCTCGGAAACGTGCTGGAGGAGATTCTGCCAGTGCGGGGCGACTACGTGCCGCTGCCGGAGAGGTTCTACGAGGACGACCGCAAGGCTAACGCCTTCGCGTTCCCCGAAGCCACGGCGCGGCTGAAGCTGAACAAGTACGTCTACGCGGTGGAGACGAACGCGGCGGGGCGCGTCGTAGCCGTGATCTCGCGCGACGTGCGCACCGGGCGAGACATGAGGCACCGGGCGAGGTGGTTCGTGGACGCGACGGGCGACGGCGTGGTCGCCCGCCTCGCCGGATGCGAGACGATGTACGGACGCGAGGAGCGCTCGCGCTGGAACGAGGCGTGCGCGCCCGTGAAGGCGGACCGGCAGGTGATGGGCCATTCGATACAGTGGAAGGCGCAGTTCGCCAGTGAAGACGTACCGTTCCCGGACGTCGACTGGGCTCTGCCGTTCACCGAGGAGACGGTGCGCTACGTACGGGGCGGCCTGTGGTGGCAGGAAGCGGGACAGTACCGCGATATGGCGGAGGAGACGGAGGCCATCCGCGACTATGGGCTTCTCGCGATCTTCTCCAACTGGAACTTCATAAAGAACCATTCCGCCCGCTGTGCGGAGTGGAGCCGCATGGAAATCGTGTGGATGTCGCCCATAGGAGGCAAGCGCGAAAGCCACCGCGTCGTGGGCGACTACGTGCTGACCGAGGCAGATCTCGAGGGGCAGCGCAAGTTCGACGACGGCACGGCGGTGGTCACCTGGGACATAGACTTCCACTTTCCGGAGCCAGAGAACGAGAAGCAGTTCAAGGAGCCGTTCCGCTCGTGCGCGTACCATCGCGGCTTCGGGCCGCCGGTGGCGGTGCCGTACCGCTGCCTCTACGCCAGGGACGCACCGAACGTGTTCCTCGCCGGACGCGACATCAGCACGTCGCACGGCGCGTTCGCGGCGGTGCGCGTCCAGAGGACGCTCGGCATGCTCGGCGAGGTCGTCGGCATCGCCGCGGGAATATGCAAGGAGAAGGGCTGCGACCCGCGCGACGTGTACGCGAAGCATCTTTCCGTCCTTAAGGAACGCATGAAAGCGGGCGTGCCGAAGCAGGCGCAGTATTGCGCGTTCGGCGGCGGCGACCACGAGAAGTACCACTTTGCCGATCTCGGTTTCGTTTCGATATGGCCGAACCCGGCTACGAACGTTTCGCCGCGCACTGTCGAGGCGATTAGGTCGCTCAAGATGAACCACCGCCACAAGCATCCGCTGATAGACGGGACGGCTGCGGACAACGCGCAGAAGAGGCGCAGGTTCGTGCTTGCGGACGAGTCGCGTCCGCGAATCCACTACTGGGATTCGGCCGATTCCAACGCATGCTTCTCCATAGAGGGCGAACGCCCGATGTGGGACCTGAAGCGTCTTGGCGACATGCGCTACCGCGCCGTTTGCAAGAAGGGCTTCAAGGTGTTCGACCTCAAGGAGCGGAAGGTCGTGGACGAGTTCAGGCATCCGTCGCTGGACGAGGTGACTGCCGTGTGCGACATGCCGGACGGCGGCTTTGTGGCGTCCGTCAATCCGCAGTCGGGCCCGGACAAGGGGAAGGTCGTGCTTCTGCGGCGGTTCTCGTCCGGACGCGAACTCGTCGCAACATACCGTTGCGAGGGCTTCTTCTACGCGCGTTCGCTTCAGTGGGATCGCGACGGCGAGACGCTGCTTCTGTCGTGGGAGAAGGGATTTGCCCGTATACGACTTCCCAAGGACGGCGATGTTTGCGAGGTAGCGGGGGATTTTCGCCAGCCAAAGGGGCGGAACCTTTTCGACGTCGTGCCGTCGCTTGCCGGCGATGGGTACATCGCGGGCTGCGGATATCGCGGTGGACTTGTCAAGTTCGACAAGGACGGCAAGGCGAAGTCCGTGTGGTTCGTACCGGAGCGGGATGGCTGCGTAAGCTTCTTCTACGCGCAGACGCACGAGATGCCGGATGGGCACGTGTACATGGCGCACTGGACTGGCCACGGAGCGGAAGACTCAAAGAGGGGCTGGCAGGTCGTCGAGTTCGACCGCGAAGGAAATGCGGCGTGGCATCTCTACGACCCGGCTCGGTTCGGCTCCATATCCGGCATAGACGTCCTTCCGTGAGCGGCGCGATTGACGGGCGGCAGAGAACTGTGATAGAATGAGTCTCGAAAAGGGGGAACCATGAGAAACATTCTGGCGGCGGTCGCCGCAGTTGGAATAGTCGTCGTTTTCGCAGTGCCTGGCGCAGACGCCAGCGAAGGGGGGCAGTGCTCGCAGCAGGGGGGATGCTGCAGCAGCCGTCCCTGCCGCGTCTCGGCACGCTACCGCACGCCCGGCGTAATCGGGGGCATGGGGCCGGCGGCGACATGCGACCTGATGAAGAAGGTGATCGACTGCACCGACGCGGAAGACGACCAGCATCACATCCACATGCTCGTCGACCAGAACACCGACGTGCCCGACCGCACGGCGGCCATCCTCGGCGGCGGGGCCGACCCCATGCCGCAGCTTGTCGCGAGCGCGAAGCGGCTGGAGGCCGCCGGGGCCGACTTCCTCTGCATGTCCTGCAACACGGCGCATTACTTCCACGGGCGGCTGCAGCAGCATGTCGGCATACCGATACTCAACATGCCCCTGGAGTCAGCCATGGAGCTGAAGCGCCGCGGGGTCGGCAAGGTGGGGCTGCTTGCGACCGACGGGACGATTCGGACGGGCGTCTACCACCGCTATCTGGAGGAGGCTGGCATCGCGGTGGTCCTGCCGTCCGCCGAGGGGCAGAAGACGGTGATGCACCTCATCTACGGCTGTGTGAAGAAGGGCGTGCCGGTCTCGGCGTATCCGCGGGAGGCGGTTGCCGCGGCGATCGCGGACATGAAGGCGCGCGGGGCCGAGGCGTTCCTGATGGCCTGCACGGAGCTGCCCATCGCGTTCGAGGCCCTGGGGTACGCGGACGGATTCGTCGATCCGACTCTCTGCCTCGCGAGGGCGATCGTCAGGGAGGCCGGGGCGAAGGCGAAGCCCGCCGCCGGGCATGCTCCGTAGGCTGGCGAGCCGGCAGCAAGCTCGTTAGACGTGCTATACCCCATTGGGTAGTATGCGCTGCAAAGGCATTTGCTATCATGTGCGCAGACAACGGAGCAAACTGTCCGAAACCACCAGCGAAGGAGAACCATGAAGCAGATGAAAACAGGAATACTGGCGAGCGTCGCCACGTCGTTCTTAATGTGCGCGCTTGGCGCCGCAGCCGCCGGGATCGACGGCGTTCCGCTCTCGACGAACGACTGGTTCGACGCGAACTTCACCGCACTGACGGCGGATACGCCGATTGTGCAGGGCGAAGCGCTCGGCATCTCGAGCGGCGCAGGCTCGTGGACGTCCGTCCCGGCGACGGGAACGGCGGTAATCGCGGCAGACGCTGACGCTGTTGGTGAATTTATCCGTTATTACCCAGTAGGGTAGGGCGGGGGCGGGCGGAGTTTGGTATCATTACAGCATCTTTTGCAAAAGGAGGATAAAACACAATGAAACATTCGACAGTTCTGGCGGCGGCAATGGCAATGGGCCTTGCATTTCACGCGCAAGCGACCGACTACTACTGGATTGGCGGCGAGTCCAGCGAATGGGCGAACGGCTCCAACTGGTCGCTGACTGAGGGCGGCGAGGCGGCGAACGCGTATCCATCGGACTACTCTGTCGACGAGGCGACGGTTACCTCTGCGGCGACAATCACGCTTCCGTCGTCCAACGCAAACGTAAGCAACCTTTACGTCAATGCCAATGTCTCGTTGACTGGCGGGAAAATCCATGCGAAGACGATTTCCGGCTCAGGCAAACTGACAATGCTTGACGGGACGACATTCTATGCGACCGAATACTGCACGACCGTTTCGGTGGATGTCGAGATACCGCAGAATGCCACGGTTAACGTAAGCAATAACGGAGACGGCAGAAATTACGGGTATGGCGTGATGTTCACTGACGAGTGCGCGTTGACAGGAGCTGGCACGATTGTATTCGACAGCTATAGGTCGTCCAATCCTCTTTACTGGGATGCGCGCGGATTTTCGGGCACTGTCATCGTTGTGAAAGACTCGCAGACGCGCAACAACACGACGATCCGCTCAGAAAACGCGACGCACGAGGGCATGTCGTGGCAGGTTGTGAACAGCGGCGCCGGCGATACGGGATTCATAACTCAGGAGGGCACGTACAAATTCGGTTCGTTGAGCGGCACGGTGTATATGGCGAATGCAAAGAACAGCAGTTCGTACGCCTACGTAAAGAACGTTATTATGGAAATCGGCGCGCTGAACGGCAATGATGTGTTGGATGGACAGATTGCCCGTGATGCAAACCGTGCAAATGACGGCGCTTACATCCGCAAGGTCGGCACTGGCGTGCTATCTTCCAGCGTAAGGGGTGTGAACGGTTACTACATCAAGAAAGGCGTATTGAATATCGCTTCCGACTACGGTCTTAGCGTCAAGGACAACAATAATAATCCGGGAACGGATATCGTGTTCGATGGCGGCGTCCTGCGTGTTGCCGCCGACGTTACGAAAGACGCGTCTGCCTATATTGCCATCGGTACTTCGACGTCGCCTGTCGCGTTTGACGACGAAGGCCGCAATCACGTCTGGAATACGGCGCTTGGCGCGTCATTGACAGGTGGCCTAACGAAGAAGGGCTCCGGCATACTGACTCTGGCGGTTGCACCCGCGTACACGGGAACGACGACTGTCGAGGGCGGCGTTCTGGTCGTGCCGCAGGGAACGACAATCGCCGAACTCTCGTGCGCGGGTGGCAAGATTACCGTTCCACTTACAGGCGCGGAGGACGAGACGGCGGTGTTGACCGTTGCGGCGCTTGCCGAGGGAACAACGGCTGAAGACCTTGAAGAGGCCGTCACCGTGCCTGGTGTGACAATGAGCGTCGAGTCAGGCGAAGGCGGCTATGTCGTCAAGGCGACTCGCACGGCGCAGACGTTCACCTGGACAGGGATGGTAGATTCCAGCTGGACGATGCCCGGCAACTGGACTGTCGGCGGCGTTGCGGCCGTTACAGCGCCGGTTGCCATCGATACCGCACATTTCAATGCTTCTGCTGAGGTGGTGATTGAAGGGGAGACTTCAATCTCGAATCTCTCGGTAGCGACAGCGGCGACCGTGGCAATCAGCGGCGGCGGCACGCTGACGGGCATTTGGGAGTTCGGAAGCGAGTCGGATAAGGGGGGGGGGATTGCGCTGAACGGAGCTTCTCTTGAGAGCGCCGCCCTTGTGACTGGTACGTATCTTCACTGGTACGGTGACATCGCCGTGGGCGGCGGCGCAAACGTCACCAACTTCATTCACTGCAAAAACGCAGATTCGACGAGCGGTCTGACCGCGATTGTCCTCGACGGCGATCTTTCCGGTTCGGGAAATCTTTGCCTCGATAGGACTGGCGCCAAGTCGAACAATACCTATGCCGGCCGCGGCGGCGTGTCGCTGAACGGAAACAACGAATTGTTTGCAGGCGTCTGCGTCATCCGCAGCGGATCTCAAACCCGCGGACCCTCCACGTTCATGTCCGGGACTTCCGGCAGTGCACTCGCCCGGTGGATATACCCCGACAACATTGACGACAGCGTGGATGCAAGGTCGGGCACGGCTGCGATGACCAATTCTGTTTTGAAGTTCGGTACATACGAGGGCAAGAGCTACATAATGGGCTGTGCGTTTCACAAGAACAACACGATTGAAATCGGCGGTTTGGGCGAAGATTTCACTTGCTCGTTGAGTGCCCGCAGTTCGACTGCAGAGCGCGCCAACAACAATGCGACGCTCAAGAAGGTCGGTGGCGGCACAATGACGTTTGGCGAAGAGGCCGGCAATCCCTGCTTCAACACGTATGAGATGAACGGGGGCGTTCTCAAGTTCGCCAACATGTACATTACGCGCAGCGCGACGGGGCAGACCACCTACATCAACCCGACATTCACTTTTACGGGTGGAACACTCGCGCTGGACGACTGTGCGACGAATACCGTTGGCGAGTCTCTCCTCGACCTCTCGCCCTACATCAAGAATTCGACAAAGGCGATTTCCGTCTTTGTCGATGAGGGTCAGCAGATGACATGGGCAACGGCACTTGCACAGCAGACTGCCGATGAAACAACAGGTGTCGATGCCGGCCTTGTCAAGAAGGGAGCGGGAACGTTGACCTTGACGGCTGTGCCGAAGTACACTGGCCTCACCACGGTCGAGGAGGGGACGCTTGTAGTGCCGGAAGGTACGGAGGTTACGGTCAACGCGCTCTATGCGAACAACGTTCCTGAAAACGCGACGGTCGTGGGCTACGGCTACCCGGCTGGAACTACGATTGAAACTCCGACAGTTTCGGGCAGCGTGACGTATAACGCGCCGCTCGACTGCTCCGGTCTCGTCGCGATCGACGCCTCCGGCATTGAACTCACTAGCGGCGTGCCGTACGTGATTGCCGCAGCGACGCAGATTACCAAGTGGAGGCATCAGACACCGATTGAACTGACGCTCCCCGACGGTGTCGACGCGTCGAAGTGGAAGCTCAGCGTGCGGACGATCGGCGGCAAGCGCTGCCTCTGCCTCGTCGACTTCGACATGGGCTCGATGCTCATATTCCGTTGATTACAGGAGTTGGAATGTCCGTAATCCATATCGCCGCCCTCTGCTATGCCGCAGGGGCGGCGATATCTGTTGCATTCGGCGCCCAGACGCACGCGCAGCAGACGGCCGAACTGCAGTCGCGAATTGATTCGCTTGCCGCCGCTGGTGGCGGTACGCTGACGCTGACGGCCGGAACGTACCGGACAGGCGCGCTGTTCTTCAAGCCGGGCGTCAACCTGCACCTTGCAAAAGGCGCGGAGATCGTCGGCACCGACGATGCCGAAGGCTACCCCATGCGCGAGACGCGTATCGAGGGCGAGACCTGCCTCTACTACCCCGCCCTTGTCAACGCCGACGCCGCGAAGTGGAATCGCGGCAGATATGACGCGTTTGTCGCCGCGCATCCGACGGCGAAAGGCACCGGCCCCGCGAAGTCATGGGAGAAGGGGACGCTCTGTCCGAGCGATCCAGCGACAGCCGATTTCTTTGCGCAGACTATTCGCGAGATAGCGGAAGCTCCCGTTGCAGGTGTTGTCGTCTGCCTGTGGGACGATTACGGGCTGAACTGCGTCTGTGCGCGTTGCAAGGCAAATGGCCTGGCGAACAACTGGGGGCGGCAGGTTGCCGTGGCGGTCAAGGCGTGGGAGCGCGCGGTTTCTTCGCTCGGCAAGGAGCTGATCGTCCGCACTTGGGCGAGCGGCGCTTCGCATTGGCTCGGCGACGAGTGGGTGCATGCGCCCGGCTATGGCGGCGAAAGTGGCGAGCCGCTTTCCGTATGGGGCGAGGCAATGAAGTCCGCAGGACCGGGTGTCCGATTCCAGACGAAGGTCTACAATTCGGACTGCCAGCCCGCGCCGCCGTTTTCGGCGCTGCTTCTCGGGTTGCCGGGAACAACCGCCGACGCCACACCGGCGGGACTCCGGCCCCTCATCTAATCGAAAGGAGAAGATATGATTGGAAAAAATGGATTAGTTGCCTGCTTGGCGGGCTTTGCACTTTGCGCGATTGCCGAGGAATGGGTGTATCCCCTGCGCGAAGCGGACGAAATCACGTCCCTCGACGGCGAATGGGATTTCACTCTCGTCCGCAACGACGACGAGAAGCCGGACGCAGTGACGCGAGAGTCCGGTAAGATCCGCGTGCCCGGCAACTGGGAGACACAGGGCTACAAGCATCCGCAGTACGGCAACCAGATGCAGAACCTCACCGGAACGTACGTGCGCACGTTCGCCTACGATCCTATGTGGGAAGGGCGCAAGGTGATGCTGCGGCTTGACGGCGTTCTCTTCGGATACGACCTCGAGATCAACGGCGTGCGCATCGCCTCTGACGTGACGAGCGCGTACAACCTTCACCAGTTCGACGTGACCTCGGCGCTGAAGAAGGGCGAGAACGAAATCAAGGTGGCCGTCAAGACGCGCGTGCCGGGATGGCTGTGGGATACGAACGACTGCTGGTGCCTCGCGGGAATCTTCAGGAGCGTCGAGATGTTTTCCGTGCCCTCCGACGGATGGATCGCCGACGTCACGTTCGTCTCACGCCGCGTGAAGGGCGACGACTGGTGTGCCGAGGTGAAGGTCGATGTCGCAGGCGGTGCCGAGAAGCCGGTCGCCGTGAGGCTCATCGCGCCTGACGGTGCAGTCGCCGCGTCCCTCTCGTCTCTTAAGTCTCTTGCGTCCCTTTCTCTTCGAGCCCCCAGGCTCTGGACAGCCGAGACGCCGAACCTCTATACGCTCGAGGTCTCGTACAACGGCGAGACCGTCCGCGAGAAGGTCGGCATCCGCGAAGTTTCCTCGGACGAAAAGTCGATCTACATCAACGGGGAGCGCACAATCTTCCGGGGCGTGTGCTGGAACGAGATCATGCCGAAGGTCGGCCGCGCCATCACGCGTGAGCTCCGCCGCGAGCAGATGCTGAAGATGAAGGCCCTCGGAGTCAACTACATCAGGACGGCGCATTATCCCTTCGGCGTCGACTTCTACGAACTCGCCGACGAGCTCGGCTTCTACGTCGTGGACGAAGTGCCGTTCGGCTCGCGCGGATCTGGGCTTTTGAAAAACGACAGATACGAGCCGCTCCTCATCGACCGGACGGAGCGGACGATCCGCCGCGACAAGAACCATCCGTGCGTGTTCATGTGGACGTTCGGCAACGAGAACAAGGTGCGGCCCAACACGATCGCCGTCTTGAAGTACGCGAAGGCGAAGGACCCGACGCGCCTTCGCGCATTGCCGCAGACATGGGACTCTCTTCGGGAGTGGACGCAGAATCCCGACAGCGAGCTGGTGGACGTCTTCTCGGGGCATTACTTCGACGAGGAGCGTTTCAAGTACTGCCGCACGCTCAAGAAGCCGTTCTTCCAGACCGAGTTCTCGCATGCCTGCGGCAACGGCTTTTCGCAGTTCGAGGATCGCTGGCCGCGCATTCTCGCGAGCGAGAACTTCGCAGGCGGAAGCGTCTGGATGTGGCAGGACCAGGCCGTCGAGACCGACGGCGCGTTCCCGCTGGGATACGACGAGAACGGCAACCCGCAGCCCAAGGAGAAAACAAAGGACAAGGTGCGCAAGACGACTAAGGACGTGCAGGGCGTCTGGGTGGACGACAAGACGTTCTGGGACAGCTACGGCGAGCGCGGCACGGACGGCATCTGCTATGCCGACGGCACGCCCAAGGAGTCCGCGCTTTTGATGGCGCGCTTCTACAAGGCGTTCCCCGGCCTGCCCAAGGTCGAGAAGCCCGCGGACTGGGAAACAATCTCCACTCCGTTCCCGGTTCCCCGCTCGTCCGCCGTAGGCGCGGCGAAGGCGGATTCCCCGTTCCCCATTACCCCAGAACATCTTCTTCTGCGTGTCGGGCGCAAGATGACGGTCGTGCCGCAGGCGCAGACGATCGGCAAGTCGAAGGATTTCCTCTACTGGTACGATCCGTACATCTTGAAGCCCGAGGTCAAGAAGGTCAACAAGGACGGGTCCGTCAAGGTCCGCTGGTCGAAGTACGACAACCCGAAGGAGAAGCAGCACATCGACGGAACGATCCGCATCAAGGACGGTGTCGTCGACTACGAGCTCGTTCCGTCGGAGAAGTGCAGGGGCGTCCTCGTCGAGTGCGGTTTAGCGCTTGATCTCGGCGAAGCCGTGACGCGCGTCGACTGGGCGGGCCTCGGGCCCTACCGCAGCTATCCAGGCAAGAAGCTCCACAACGACTTCGGCGTCTGGGCGAAGGACAAGCGCGACCTGTACTTCGACGGGGCGCGCATGGAGTCGCGCTGGGCGGTCGTGTCCGACGGCGCGAAGGGCGTCAAGATGGAGAACGCCGACGGCTCCGACATGACCTTCAGCGTCGAGAACGTCGACGGCCGAGTCGTTCTGACGCACCACGACGTCCTCATGACGCTTGGCGGCAAGTCCAACCGCCCCGGCGTGGACTTCTCGTTCACGAATCTCGTCCTGAAAGGCTCGATAAGGCTTTCCGAAGTCGAGGGCCTGAAGCTTCCCGAGGTGAAGGTCTATCGTCCTTTCAAGAGCACCTACGGATTCTGAGGGCTGTGCCATGACAATGCTTCCGATCTTGCTTGCCGCCGCGATGGCCTTCCCAGACGGGAAGAGGTGTGCGGTCACATACACGTTTGACGACGGGCTCGCAGATCAGTACGAAGTCGCGTTCCCGATGTTCCGGGAAGTGGGGCTGAAGGCGACGTTCTTTCCGATAACGGACAAGGTGGGCGACCCGAAGGGCCTTAAGTCGAAGGCCGAGCGCGGAACGCCGCTGATGACCTGGGCGCAGCTCAAGGAGATGTCCGACGCCGGGATGGAGATCGGCACGCACGGCGCGTCCCACGGCAAATATTCGAAGATGACGCGTCAGGAGATGCTCGCGGACATGCGGCGCGGCAAGGATGCGGTCGAGCGCGAGATTGGACGTCGCTGCGGCAGCTTCGCGTCGCCGTTCAACGCGAAGCGCGGCGTGGATGGGACGTCCGTCGAGGAGGCGGCGAGGGAGGCGGGGTTTTCCGCGATGCGGATGTTCCAGAAGGCGGCCGGCGGCGCGATGACGGCGGAGAAGATGAACGCGCTCGTCGAAGCGGCGCGGAAGAAGGGCGACTGGCTCGTCTTCATGTCGCACGGGATGAAGCGCGGCTACGACGCCTGGGAGAGCCCTGAAGAACTCAAAAAGCATCTCGAATGGGTGAAGGCGCAGCCCGACGTCTGGGTCGGGACGTTCGGCGAAGTCGCCGCGTGGCGCGCGGCGCATCCGGCGGCGACGTCGTCCGCGGACGAAATCGCGAAATACGAGGCGGTCGCGGGGCTCCCGCGCGATCCAAACGAAAAGACGGTCGAGCCGCCGAAGGGCATGAAGCTCTTTCTCCTGATGGGGCAGAGCAACATGGCCGGACGCGCGAAGCCGTCGGATGCGGACCGCACCCCTGCGCCGAACGCATACAAGATGAACCGCGACGACAAATGGTCGCCTGCGACGCCACCGCTCCACTACGACAAGACTGTTGCCGGCTACGGACCCGCCGACGCGTTCATCCGCGCCTATCTCGCCGAACATCCCGGCGAAGCGGTAGGTGTCATTCCCTGCGCGGTCGGCGGAAGCTCGATCAAGTTGTGGGGAAACGGCGCGAACCATCTCGAAGTCGCCGTCCGGCGGCTCAAGGCGGCGCTGCCGCATGGGGAGATTGCCGGCGTCTTGTGGCATCAGGGCGAGACGGACGCGCTCAAGATGACGGAGGAGCGCTACAGGGGGCTCTTCGCCGAGATGGTCGGACGCATCCGCAAGGAAGCCGGCTCCGACGTGCCGATTGTCGTCGGCGAGATCGGACGCTTCATGGCGGCGGAATCGGAACGGATTAACCCGATCATCGCCGCCTGCGCCGCCGTGACGCCGAAGTGCGCATGTGTCTCGTCCGAAGGGCTCAAAAACCAGGACAAGTTCCACTTCGACCGCGCCAGTGCCGAAGAACTCGGCCGCCGCTACTACAAGGTGTGGAAGGGAATTGCTAAATGAATGCCAAGATATTGACGCTGACGCTGACAGGAGTCGCAATGGTCGTGTTCGGTCTGGGCGCGGCTGAAACCGTAATCCCGCAGGGCGCGAACGTCGCGCCGAACGGCGACCGGAACGACCGTCTCGCCCGTCAAGCCGGTGCTCGAGAGCGTCGGCAGTGTCGCCTTCTATCGCGCCAAGGTCAGCACAAAACCGTTTGTCGATTGATTTTCAAATTACTACACTTCGGAGTAAGGAAACGACAGGCGAAAAATGCTATATTGTCAGTGCCAGAACAAAACAAGAGGAACCACCATGAAGCAAATTTTTGCAGTTTTCGCCATAGCTGTCGGATTTAGTGTCTTTGCAGATTCCGCTGTCAGCCGGACATCTGACGTCAACTATACTTTCAGCCTCAACGCGGACTGGCGGTTCACGAAGGCGCCTGTGACTATTCCGCTCGCGCAGGCGAAGGCCAGCGTCGAGACGAAAGGCGTCAAGGTAGAGGATCCTGCGTTCGACGATTCGGCGTGGGAGATCGTATCGGTGCCGCATCCGATCAACGCGCATGACTCGTTCGACAACCATGCCGTCGATGCGGGTGAGTCGAGCTTCTGGCGCGGAATGGCGTTCTACCGCAAGCGATTCACTCTCGACGCCGCGCCGAAGGGGAAGGCCTTCCTCACGTTCGAGACTGTGAGACAGACGATATATCTCTGGGTGAACGGGAAGTTCGCGGGCTACTACGAGGCGGGCATCGCGCCGACGGCATACGACGTCACCGCGCTCGTGAAGGCCGGCGAAAACGTGATCTGCGTGGCGACGGACAACACCGCGATGCGCGGCTCGAAGCTCTATGCGCTCGAGACGCGCCCCGGGCACGAGCCTGGCGACATGAGCGGCGAGAGCTGGCAGTGGAACACGACCGACTTCAATGAAGTGCAGGGCGGGCTCGTCGGCAGCGTGTCGCTTGTCTTGAAGCCGAAAAAGGTTTACCTTACGCTCCCGTACTACAACAACCTCAAGACGGTCGGAACGTATGTGACCGCAAAGGACTTCGACTTTGAAAAGGGCGAGGCTACCGTCTCGGTAAAGGCAGAGGTCAGAAACGAGACTGGCGAAAATGTTAAGGCCAAGGTGAAGGTGAAGATCAGGGACATTCGACAGCCGGCGACCGACATTCGGTTGTCGGTTGATGACTGTCGGCCGTCGTCGATCTCGCCCGCTGCCGATGCGGGCAAGGTGTATCTCACTTCGCTTGAAGGCGACGTTTACGACGCCGCGCCGCAGCCGACGCGCCTGAACGGGCCGAAGACTACGACGATAGTCGCAGAGGGTCGCGCTAAGGGACTCGTCTTCTGGTCGCCGGAGACGCCGCATCTCTACGACGTGACGGTCACTCTCGTCGGAGAGGACGGCACGGTTCTCGACAGCGAGACCATCCGCACCGGCTTCCGCCACATCGCCTACGACGCCGCGAAGGGCGGGCTCCTCGTCAACGGGAGGAACGTGTGGCTGCCCGGCTACGCGCAGCGCGCCACGGACGAATGGGCGGCAATCGGCGTCGCGCCGGACTGGCTGCAGGACTACGACGCCGCGCTCATCCGCCGGTCGAACGCCAACTTCGTGCGCTGGATGCACGTCGCGCCGAAGCCCGCGCCGGTGCGCGCCTTCGACAAGTTCGGCGTGGTGAACGCCGCGCCCGCAGGCGACAAGGAGGGCGACGTGTCCGGACGCAGGTGGGCGCAGCGAGTCGAGGCTATGCGCGACGTGATGGTATACTACCGCAATTCGCCGTCCGTCTTCTTCTGGGAGGCGGGCAACAACGCGATTTCGCCCGCGCACATGAAGGAGATGGTGGAGCTGAAGAAGCTCGTCGACCCCGACGGCTTTCGCTTCATGGGATGCCGCACGCTCCAGACGAAGGAGGCCGTCGCCGAGGCCGAGTACGTCGGCACGATGCTCCACCGCCATGAGATGCCCGCTTTCGAATCGATGGCGGCGCTTGGGAAGTTCATGCCGATGATGGAGACGGAGTACGCCCGCCAGGAGTCGCCGCGACGTTCGTGGGACGACTTCACCCCGCCGGACTACGACTACCGCGGACGCTTCCTGAACGGCGGCAAGAAGGAGGCAGGCTTCGACGTCTACGACCAGACGCAGGAGGACTTCGCGCTTTCCACCGCGAAGGAGTATGCCCAGTTCTACTCCTCGCGCGCCTCCGGGGCGAGGTCGAAGACGTACGCATGCTGCGCGGCGCTCTGCTGGACCGACTCCAACCAGCACGGGCGAAACTCGTTCAGCGAGAACTGCCGATCCTCTGGCCGCGTCGACGCGGTGCGCATTCCGAAGATGAACTTCGACGTCTTCCGCGTCATGCAGTCGGAGGATCCTGCCGTGACACTCGTCGGACACTGGAGCTACCCGAAGCTGACAAAGGAGAGCTACCGCTATCCCGTGAAGAAGTACAACGGCAAGTTCATGGAGGAGACGGGCGAGACGGCGCGGCGCGACCCCCTGCACAAGACCGTCTATGCGATAGGCTCGGCGCACTGCGCGTCGGTCGAGCTGACGGTGAACGGCAAGTCGAAGGGCGTGAACTCCAGTCCGAAGGACATATTCGTCTATGAATTTCCGAATGTCGACGTGACGGAGTCCGGTGTCGCGGAGGTCATCGCGCGCGACAGGGACGGCAAGGAGATTGCCCGCCACCGCCTTGTGTCGTTCGCGGGCCGCGGCATGGTCAAGGCGACGGTGAAGACGGGCCCGAAGGGGTGGCTTGCGGACGGAAGCGACATCGCGATGGTCGACTTTGCGCTCGTCGATGCGAATGGCACGGTCCACCCGTATGCATCCGGTAAGATCTCATTCAAATTGAATTTCGAGCCGACAACTCCCAACTCCCAACTCTCAACTCAAAACTCCCAACTCTCAACTCAAAACTTCTCTTCCCCCGTTTTCATGGGAGGATGGAACTCTGGCACTTTCGACGAGACGTCGCCAGTCGGCAAGGACTGGGTCAATCTCGAATGCGGCGTGACGCGCGTCTTTGTGAAGGCAGGGCGCCGCGCCGGCAAGGCGACGCTCTCATGGCGCTACGAGGGGTTCGGCGGCGTGGCGGGCGAGCAGTCCGGAACGGTTTCACTTGAGGCGAAGGCTGTCGCCATGCAGGACGGCTTTCTCGCGGCTCCGCCGCAGTCGTTCGCGCCGAACACGCACACGTTTGCGCGCAAGACCGACGCGCCTGCTATCCAGGATCTGCGAGGCGACGGCGCCCGCGCCGCCGAAAGATACAAAGTCTTCGTGAATGGCGCCGAAGTGGAATTCCCGAACGGGCTAGGCGCCCCTGTGAAGCCCGACGACAACACGGGCGTATGCTGTGCGTACGCGCCGGTTCTCGCCGCGCTCGTGAAAGCAGGCGCGCGGTTCGAGTACGCCGAGGAGCCGAAGAGGATACCCGCGAACAAGAAATGGCTCAGGAAGCTGAGCCCCTCGCCGTTCCGTCCGATGGTGACGGTCAGGGCGGGCGGACGCGAGATTGACGCGTGCGCCGGGTTCACGGAGCTTTTCATCGACAACGGCAGGGACAAGAATCTTACCAACTGCGAGATCTACTCCGTCGGCAGGAAGAACGCCGCCATGGTCTGCGGCGAGCTTGCCGCGCTCGTCGGCTACATACCGGGGGTCGAGATGAAGACGGATGATGCCGGGAAGTCGGTGATTATCAAGACGAAAGGCCCCTTGAAATGACGATGGCGCTTCTGATTGCCGCCGCACTGTCCATCCAGGGCGAAATAGACAGAATCGCCGCCTCGGGCGGCGGGACGTTGACCCTGAAGCCGGGCGTGCACAGGACTGGCGCATTGTTCTTCAAGCCGGGCGTAAACCTCCATCTCGAGAAGGGGGCGGTGATAGTCGGCGTCGACGAGGCCGAAGGCTACCCGATGCGCGAGACACGCATAGAGGGCGAGACGTGCCTCTACTATCCCGCGCTCATCAACGCCGATGGATGCGACGGCTTCAAGATATCCGGGGAGGGCGTTATAGACGGGCACGGCGCGAACACATGGGAGGAGTTCTGGACGAAGCGCGCCGCTGCGCGGAAGCGCGGCAAGGAATTTCGCAACAAGGATCTCATGCGCCCGCGCGTCCTCTATGTTTCTCGCTCAAAGAACGTCGATGTCTCTGGCGTCACGTTCAAGAACTCCAAGTTCTGGACGACGCACTTCTACGATTGCGAGGACGTGGTGATCCACGACTGCGCAATTCGCGCCGACATACTGAAGGATTCGCGAGGCAAGGAGCTAAAAGGCCCGTCGACGGACGCGATTGACATCGACAAGTGTCGCCGGTTCACCGTCCGCAACGTCGATATCTCCGTCAACGACGACGGCGTCGTGGTGAAGGGCGGCAAGGGCGCGTGGGCCGACGACTACGCGAAGTTTCCTGGGAACGGCCCTTCGACGGATGTCCTCGTGGAGAACTGCGCCTTTCGCTATCCGACGCACAGCGCGCTGACGCTTGGCTCGGAGTGCCCCGCCGCGACGAACGTCACGATGCGCAACTGCGTCATGGACGGCTGCGGCAACATGCTCAACCTGAAGATGCGCACCGATACGCCGCAGCACTATGCGAACGTCCTTGTCGAGAACTGCCGCGGCAGATGCGCAGTGGTCTTGAGCGCCAAGGCGTGGAGCCAGTATTACAATGCGCAGGGCCGCCCGGAAGGGGAGCTGAAAAGTTTTGCGGACGGCGTGACGATCCGGGGAAATGTCATCGAGGCGACGGTCGCAATCGACATGAAGCGCAAAGACTCGCGTTTCGAAGTGAGGAACCTCGAGTTCGACGGCAACGTGCTCTATCAGACGGCGGACGGCCTTTCGCTGAAGCACGATGGATATGTCGTAGAGAGGATGGGGAACAGGGAACGGGGAGCCACCTTCGCCAAGGCTACGGCGGACAAGACGGGGAACAGGGAAGAGGCGACGCTAGTCGTCAAGGCGGGAACGCGCCGCGCGTTCCTCTACGCGAACTACGAGTCGAACCGCTGGATGAACGCGGCGAGCTATCCGTTTGTGCGAGACCCTCACTTCAAGTTCCGGGCGCTCGACGTCAGCCGTTCGCCGGAGCCGCTCAAGGAGTGGATCGCCGCGACCGGCGCCAACGCCGTCTACCTGAAGCGCGGCCGGCCGGACGCGAGGCTGCTGCGCGAATGCGCCGCGCTGGAGGTTCCCGCATACGGCTTCCTCTATGGATGCGACGCGGCGAAGTGGAACCGCGAAAGGTATGAAGAGTTTGTCGCCGCCCATCCTTCGTCAAAGGGCGTGACGCCGCAGAAGTCGTGGGAGAAGGGCACGATGTGTCCGAGCGACCCCGCGACGCGCGAGTATTTTGCCGCGACGATACGCGAGATTGCGGAGGGCGGTGTCGCGGGTGTCGTTGTCTGCCTTTGGGACGACTACGGGCTCAACTGCGTATGCGACCGCTGCAAGGCGAACGGCTTAGCGGGCAACTGGGGGAGGCAAGTGTCGTTTGCCGTCAAGGCGTGGGAGGGCGCGGTCATGCCGCTCGGCAAGGAGCTCATAGTCCGAACCTGGGCGAGCGGCGCGTCGCACTGGCTCGGCGACGAGTGGGTGCACGCGCCCGGCTATGGCGGCGAAAGCGGCGAGCCGCTGTCCGTCTGGGGCGAGGCGATGAAGTCGGCGGGGAGAGGCGTCAGGTTCCAGACGAAGGTCTACAACTCCGACTGCCAGCCCGATCCGCCGTTCTCCGCGCTTCTTCCCGTCGCGCCTCGCCGCGAGATCGCCGAGTGGCAGATTACCGGGCAGACCGTCGGGCTTCAGTATCTTCCCGCGTCGGTAGTCGACCAGACGGCGCGGCAGATGCGCCGCGTCGCCGAACTTGTCTCGCCGGAGGGTGGCGTGATGATGTACGCCGGCTCCTACAAGCGGAACGGCGGGTATGAGGCGCTTTCGGACGACCTCAACTCCGTCAACATACATGTCTGGCGTCAGCTTTCGTGGAATCCGGACGAAGATGTAGAGGCGCTTTGGCGCGAGTGGGCGGTGCCGCGCCACGGCACGAATGCCGAAGCGGTCGTCGCGGCGATGAAGACTACGGAGCGCGCGACTGTAGCGGCGTTTTCCCCTCTGGGGCTCGGAGCGCCGACGGAGTCGTTCTTCGCCAATTCGGCAGAGCGGCGGGAGTCGCTTCTTAGATACACGAACAGGTTCTTCCTGCCGGAGGGAATCGCCGCGCTTGCACCGACGAAGGAGAACGTCGCGCGAGTCGTAGCGGAGAAGGACGCCGCGCTTGCGGAATTAAAGGGCGAGGGCGAGCGCTTCGGCTGGCTGCGGGCGCAACTTAAAGTCTCGCGTGCGCTGGACGGCGCTCTTTGGCGGTACTTCCATCTGCGCGAGTGCGCGAAGGAAGGGCGTCTCGACGCGGACGACCTTGCCGGTATCGAAGCCGATTTCGAGACGGTTCGCTCTCTCTGCAAGGACGTCTGCCCTGGACTTGGAAGTCCACTCGCCCTCATGCGAGACATCCGCGACAAGGCGAGGCAACTTGTTCCGTAGCCATTACCCACCCTCCACGATGGGGTAGGGTGGCGGTGCCGCCGATTTGGTATAATGTAGGCACATGGGAAGCTGTGTCAAGAGTATCGTCGCGGTGGCGTTTGCCGTGCTGTCCGGAGTGTGCGTCGGCGAGACGCTGTCCCCGCGAGAGTTCCTTAAGCTCGCGCCCGAAGAGGTCGCCAAGGGCGGAGAGGCGGCGGTGCGCGGCGTCGTAACGTTCGTGTCCGGCATAGCGCGCCGCATCGTCGTGGCGCCGCAGGACAATCCGCGTCACGCGGGCGTGATGGTGATGTTCGGCGACGGTGTCGTCTCGCCAGAGAACGGCGACCTGGTGCTCGTCTCGGGGCAGACGGTCAGATACGGCGGGCTGCCTGCGGTCAAGGCGTCGCGGGTGGACGTCATACGAAGCACGACGTTGCCCGTTGCGTCGAGCGTGAAGCAGGCGGACTTCCGCCGCGGTCTCCTCTACAACCGCCGCATTTCGCTCACCGGAAGGGCGATCGGGATGCGCGGCGAAAGTGCCGAGGGCGGCCCCGTCACGGTGATGAGCCTCGAACTCGACAACTATGTCGCGTGCGTAAAGATACCTGGCGTCGTCGACGCGGAAGGCGTCGTCGGCGAGACTGTCTGCGTGACGGGCCTTGCGGTCAACCGCTATGCGGACGACGGGCTTTTCCTCGATGCCGAGCTCGAGATCTCCGGCGTGGACGCACTGGATGTCATCGAGAGGAACGCGGTGGCCCCATTCGTCGCCGCCGCGATGTGCGTTCTCGGCGCGGTCGTCCTGTTCTTTGCGGGGACGTCTTTCGTCCTCTGGCGGCGAGGCGTGCGCGTAAAGCGCGACATGGAGGTTGTCGCCGCCGAGAGAAGGCGCATGGCGGCGGACCTGCACGACACGATCGAGCAGCATCTCGCGGGGGCCAACCTGATCGCGGCCGGCGTGCAGTCGCTGGACGGAGTCTCGCCCGAGGTCGTGGAGGCGATGAAGGCGCTGGCGGGACTGCTTGCGAATGCAAAGGCCGAGGTAAGGCGCTCCGTCATGAACCTGCGAAACGCCGGGGACGCATCCGTGCCGCTCGCCGATACGGTCGCGAGCATGGTGACGTCGCTCAAGAAGACGGGGGTGAGGGCGAGGAAATGCCTGCGCGGACTTCCAGACGCGCTGCCGGAGGTGCTGGCCCACGACCTCGTGCAGATCATCCGAGAGGCGACGACGAACGCCGTTAAGCACGGCAAGGCGGGGTGCGTCGTGTTCACGTCCGATCCGCTTCCGGACGGCGGGTTCGAGCTCAAGGTCCTGAACGACGGCGCGCCCTTCGAGATAGACCGCGCGCTCGGCCCCGAGACGGGGCACTACGGGCTTAGCGGGATGCGGGAGCGCGCGCTGCGCAGCCGACTCGGCATAGAGTGGGGGCGCGACGGGCGGTGGACGTTCGTCAGGATCGTTGCGAAGAAAGGCGTCTTATGATAAAGGTTGCGGTGATAGACGACCATGCCGTCGTGCGCATGGGGCTGAAGTACGTGCTCGGCGTCCGCAAGGGCGAGTTCTCGTTTGTCGGCGAGTGGCCGGGCGGAGACGGCGCGGTCGAGTTCGTGAAGAAGGTCGATCCCGACGTCGTCCTTCTCGACATCCGCATGCCCGACCGCGACGGGATTTCCGTCCTTGGCGACATACTGGCCGCGCGCCCGAAGCAGAAGGTGATCATGCTCACGACGAGCGACGCCGACAACGACGTGTACCGCTCGCTGACCCTCGGAGCGAAGGGATACCTGCTGAAGGACCGCGATGCGACGGAGATCACCGTGGCGCTGAACCGTGTCATGCAGGGCGGGAAGTACGTGCCGGAGCCCGTGATGGAGCTGTTCCGTAAGCGGCAGATGACGCCCGACCTGACGCCGCGTGAGGTCGAGGTGATGACCCACCTCCGCGACGGGCTGACGAACGAGGCCATTGCCGACAAGCTCGGCGTCACGAAGGACGCCGTGAAGCTCCACCTCAAGAACGTGTTCGTCAAGCTGGACGTTAACGACCGCGTCTCCGCCGTGCGTGAGGCGCATCTGCGCGGATTCCTGACGGCGTGAAGTCCTTTGCGGATATTAAGGGGACTGCGATGAAAGCCGGCTGGAGATGGTTCGGAGAGAATGACCCGATTTCGCTGCGCGAGATTCGGCAGGCACACGTCACGGACGTCGTGACGTCGCTCTACGAACAACCTGTCGGCGCAGTCTGGCCGATGAAGCGCATACGCGAAGTCGCCAAGGCCTGCCGCGACAACGGCATGGTCTGGTCTGTCGTTGAGTCCGTGCCTGTCCATGAGGATGTCAAGAAGCGCACCGGCGAATTTGAAAAGTACATTGACAACTACAAGGCCAATCTCCGCAATCTTGCCACGGTTGGCGTGAAGACCGTGTGCTACAACTTCATGCCTGTGCACGACTGGGCGAGGACGAATCTTCATCTCGAACTTCCCGACGGATCGGAGGTGCTTGAGTACAACGCCGACGAGGTCTGCGCGTTTGAGCTTTTCGTCTTGAAGCGTCCTGGCGCAGAGCGCGACTATGACGCGAAGTCCCGCGCCCGGGCTGCACGGCTCTGGAAGCGTGCGTCAGCTGGGACGCGTCGGCGGATCGCCAAGGCACTGCTGCTTGGCCTTCCCGGCACGACGGACGACGCTACTCCGGCAGGGCTTCGCCGCGAATTGAAGGAATACGTGGAAATCGACGGCGCCACGTTGAAGAAGCATCTTTTCCTTTTTCTCAACGAGATTTCGCCAGTTCTCGAAGAGACTGGCATCGACATGGCGATACATCCCGACGATCCGCCGTTTCCGATCTTCGGCATTCCGCGGGTGGTGTCGTGCGCGGCGGACATACGAGAAATGGTGCGCGCGTGTCCCTCCAAGCATGTCGGTCTTGCGCTCTGCACGGGATCGCTTGGCGGCAATCCCGCGAATGATGCTGTCGCAATCTTCCGCGAATTCCACGACCGCATCCACTTCGGGCACTTCAGGAACCTCGTGCATTCTTCGTTTGGAGTTTTCCGCGAAAGCGGTTCGCATCTCGTCGGGAATACCGACATGCCGGCGCTGATGCTGGAACTCCTGAAGGAGGAGTCGCGCCGTGGACGCGAGATAGTGGTGCGTCCCGACCATGGACGCAAGCTGGACATCGACCGGGGCCGGACGTGCTATTACGGTTATGACTATGGCGGGCGGCTCATCGGCATTTCGGAACTGCGCGGCCTTGAGGCCGGCATCAAGTTCATGGCAGCGAGGAACGGGCGATGACCATCGCATGTATCGCGCTTTTCGCCGCATTCGTCAATGGAGAGGCGTTGATCCCGCAGGGAGCGAACGTCGCGCCGAACGGCGACAGAATCGAGGTGACGTCCAAGTGCCTGCGGCTCAACGGCAAGGCGATCATCCCGCTCATGGGCGAGATGCACTATTCGCGCGTGCCGCGCGGCGAATGGGCCGCGTCGCTTAAGACGATGAAGGACGGAGGAATCTCCATCGTCTCGACATACGTCTTCTGGAATCACCATGAATGGAAGGAAGGCGAATACGACTTCGCCGGCAACCGCGATCTTTCCGCGTTTCTCGGGGAGGTCAAGAAGGCGAGGCTATGGGCGGTCGTTCGCCTGGGACCGTGGGATCATGGGGAATGCCGAGAAGGAGGCTTCCCGGACTGGCTTGTAGACAAGGCGTACGAGTGGGCGGACGGCGAAGCGAAGCGCGTGCGCGCGATCATGCGCTCCCGCGACAAGCGCTTCATGGCGGAAACGGAAAAACTCTGGTGCCGGCTCTACCCCGAGATCGCCCCGCACTTCTGGAAGAACGGCGGGCCTGTGGTCGGCGTGCAGCTGGAGAACGAGAGCCGCGGGCCGTGGCCGTACTACCAGGCGCTCAAGGCGCTTGCCGTGAAGACGGGATATGACGTTCCGATGTATACGCGCACGGGATGGCCTCGGCTCAACGGCCCCGAGACGACATTCGGCGAGATGATTCCGCTTTACGGCGACTATGCGGAAGGGTTCTGGGATCGTTCGCTGAAGTCGATGCCGGGTTCCTACAAGGATGCGTTCTTGATGCGTCCTGCGCGGACTTCGTCCGTCATCGCCACCGAACAACTCGGTGCGCAGAAGGCCGAAGACGCCCAAGGTGCGGCGCGGTATCCGTATTTCACTTGCGAGCTTGGCGGCGGCATGGCGTCGAGCTACCACAGGCGGCTTGTGATGGAGCCGATAGATGCCTTTGCGCTCGCCGTCGTCAAGCTTGGGTCGGGCTCGAATCTCCCTGGCTTCTACATGTACCACGGCGGGGCGAATCCGACTGACACTGGCGCGAACATGGCCGAGAGCCAGCGCGGACGCTTCACCAACTACAACGACCTGCCCGTCGTCAGCTACGAGTTCCAGTCGCCGGTAAGCGAATTTGGCGAGCCGCAAAGTTCCTATTGGCTCATCCAGGCGCTTGGGCGCTTCTGCCGCGAATACGGGGAAGAGCTTGCCGCCGAAGAGCCGGTGTTCGTGGACAGGCACGAGACCCGGCGCGGGCGGTTCGTGTTTCACAACGACTATGTCCGTCGCTTGAATCCAGATGGCGAGTGCTGGATAGGCATCGAAAAGGACGGAAAGGTCGAGCGTATTCTCGACGGACAGGCGCTTGCCGGTCGTCGTCCGCCGGTTGTCGGATGTCGCCGTCTGGCGGTATCCGGCCTCAAGCTGATCAAGCCTGCAGGCACGCCGCCGCCTGTCGCCATTGGTGCAGCTGGCGTTGCGGCAATGCCGGAGGAAAGCGCATGGGATGCGGCGGCGGAGTACGAGGTGCCGTTCACGGCCGAAGCGGGCATGATCGAGATCGCATACGAAGGCGACATGGCGCGGCTTTATGCGGATGGACGGCTCGTGCAGGACGACTTCTGGAAGGGGTGTCCGATACGCTACGCGCTCAGACGTCTGCCACAAGGGACGAAGCGCCTGACGCTAAAGGTTCTTCCTTGGGGCGAAGGTGCTGAGAAATTGATCTTTGTCGATGGTGCGCAATCTCGTCCGGCGAAGGCGCTGCGTCCGCACACGTTCGAGATCGGCGAGAGCGAGTTTCTGCTTGACGGAAAACCGTTCCTTGTCCGTTGCGGCGAGATACACTACGCACGGATTCCACGCGAATACTGGCGGCACCGCTTGAAGATGCTCCGCGCGATGGGGTGCAACGCCGTCGGCTGCTATATGTTCTGGAACTTCCACGAGCGCGAGAAGGGCGTCTTCAAGTGGAATGGGCGCGCGGATGCGGCGGCGTTCTGCCGCATGGCGCAGGAAGAAGGTCTTTGGGTGATTCTGCGTCCGGGGCCTTACAGCTGCGCCGAGTGGGAGGGCGGCGGAGCGCCATGGTGGCTGATGGGTGAAGGGGAAACGGGAAAGCCAATCTCAATGCGGTCGTCTGATCCAAGGTGGCTTGTTCCTGCTACGAACTGGCTTCATGCCGTCGGACGCGAGCTTGCGCCGCTGCAGATCACGAAGGGCGGGCCGATCCTGATGGTGCAGGTCGAGAACGAGTATGGACTCCACGGCAGCGATGTCGGCTACATTCGCGCTTTGAGGCAGTCCGTTGTCGACGCGGGCTTCGAAGTCCCGCTCTACGCGTGCAATCCGCCGCGCGTCATCCAGAACGGATTCATCCCCGAGCTCTTCCAGGCGGCGAACTTCGGCGCAGATCCCGAGCAGCGCTTCGAGATTGTGCGCAAATACCAGCCGAAGGGTCCTCTCATGTGCGCCGAATACTATCCCGCATGGTTCGACACGTGGGGCCAGGCGCACCATCCGCCGAAGAGCGACAGGCAGTTCTTCGGCCCCATCGACTGGATGTTTGCGCACAGGGCAAGCTTCTCGCTCTACATGGCGCATGGCGGCACGAGTTTCGGCGGATGGGCGGGATGCCGCAATCCGTTCGTCCCGAACGTGACGAGCTACGACTACGAGGCGCCGATCAACGAGCATGGAAAGGCCAACCCGAGTTTTGCGAAGTACCGCGAGCGTGCGGCCAAGCACCTGAATCCGGGCGAGACCATTCCTGACGCTCCCGCGCCGATGCCGGTGAAGGCGTACGGAACGACGACGCTTTCGCCGTTCGCGGATGTAGCCGAATGTGGAGGTGGCGAAAAGCGGCTCGAGCATCCTGTTTATTCAGAATGGCTTGGAATGGGCTTTGGTCTTGTTTTTTGGGGCGCGGACATCCCGGCGGGTGTTGCGGGCGACCTCAAGGTCGAGAACGTCCATGACTTCGGCTATGTCTACTTGGACTGCAAGCGCATCGGCATCTTGGACCGCCGTCACCGTGGCGTCAAGATCAAGATTCCGGATTCCGCCAAGGCGCGCAAGCTCGATATCCTCGTCGAGGCGATGGGGCGCATCAACTCGTCGTCGGGCATGGAAGACCGCAAGGGGCTGGACGGACGCGTCTTCGTCGGCAAGACGGCAATCACTGACTGGGAATATGAACTTGAGCCGATCGATCCGGACGGACAGGAGAATCCGCCCGGGAACTGGCGCGGCGCATTCGCCGTGGACGAGCCGGCTGACACGTTCGTCGACATGCGCGCGTTCAACAAGGGGACCGTATGGGTAAACGGGAAGAATCTCGGGCGCTACTGGAAGATCGGTCCGCAGCAGACGCTCTACTTGCCGGGGTGCTGGCTGAAGAAGGGCCGGAACGAGATCGTCGTCCGGGAAATGCTCGAGCCAACGGGAGAGCCGACAGTCGCGTTTCTCGATCGTCCGATTCTTGACGAGCTGCATCCCGAGGCGGACTTCAACATCGTCGAGCGCGAGCATGACAAGTTTGTTGGCGGCAATGAGGCAGCGTGCGGCGCGTTCCCGAATACGGACGCGGCGCAGGTCGTAACGCTGGAGAAGCCTGCCTGCGGCACGTTCTTCACGTTCCAGATCCTTTCGACGCACGACGCCAAAAACATTGCGTCGATTGCCGAATTCGATTTCCTCGGCGCCGACGGAAATCCCCTGACTTCGGTCGACGTGCAGATCAGCGGCGTCGACAGCGAAGAGGAAGTGCGGGACGACGGTATCGCCGAAAACGCGATAGACGGACAAGTCGAGGCGTATTGGCTCTCATCTTCGCGGACGCTTCCTCACTGGATAGAGTTCCGTGTTCCGGATCGGACGGAAATCCACGGATTCCGCTACACCCCTCGGCAGGGGAAGGGCGCTGGGAAAGTCAAAGACTGGAAACTACATGTCAGGTAGGAGAAATGAGGTGAAAAATCCATGAGCAAGATATGTGACTTGCTGGTTTCGTTTGCCGAGGTGTTCGCCGCGATGTCGCCGTGGCTCGTCGCTGGATTCTTCGCCGCCGGGGTGATAGCCGTGTGGATTCCGAGGGCGTGGGTGAATCGCGTCATGGGTGGCTGTTCCGGCTTCTCCGGCATCCTTCGTGCCGTCCTTGTGGGCGTACCGCTCCCGATTTGCTCATGCGGGGTTCTCCCGATTGCGACGGGGCTTCGCCGCAACGGCGCGGGGAAGGGCGCAACGGCCGCGTTTCTCATCTCCACGCCCCAGACGGGAATCGACTCCATCCTCGCGACATACGCGCTGATGGGGCCTGTCTTCGCGATCGCACGTCCGCTCGCCGCCGCGCTCACCGGCATCGTCGGCGGAGCGGTGGTCTCGGCGGTCGGAGGCGACGACGCCACGGCTTCTGGGTGGACGAAGCGCCGCCATCTTCTCGCGGACTGAAAGCGATCTTGTGGCAGGCGTACAGGCGGCTTCTCGGCTCGGTCGTGAAGCCCCTTGCCATCGGGCTTGCGGTTTCTGCGCTCGTGACCGTGCTCGTCCCTGATGGCTTTTTCGCGGAGGCGTTCGGTGGCAGGGACTGGCTTGCGATGCCGGCGATGGCGCTCATTGGCTTCCCGATGTACGTCTGCTCAACGGCGTCCATTCCGATCGCTGCATCGCTCGTCATGAAAGGCGTCTCGCCCGGCGCGGCATTCGTGTTCCTCATGGTCGGGCCGGCCATGAACGCAATGTCCGTGACCACGGTCGCATCGCTGATTGGCCGCAAGGCCGCCGCCGCGTATGTCGCGACGATCATTGCGGGCGCAATCCTCTGCGGATGTGTCGTCAACTTCCTCATCGACGAATCCAAGGCGGCGGAAGCCGCTTGCTGCGCCTCGCATGGTCTTACGGCGCTGCACTGGACTTCCGCTGCGTTCCTTGCCGCGCTGATGGCCTACAACCTGGTCCGCCCCGTCAAGATGTCGCACTCCAAGCATGTTTGCAAATAGACGAAAAAGGGGCTATCCATGATCTACCACAACGGCTTCGGGTTGAGGTAAAGAGATTGGTTTCAGCGACCCCAAATCTACAGCCATTTCTTGACAATCCGGCTGTGCGATGCTACCCGATGGGGTAAGACGGGGGGCGTTAGAAAATGGTATACTAGCGCCACAAACGGGGGATGTGGCGACTATGAGAGTTCCGATCACGGTGTTTGCGGCAATGAGCGCGCTGGCGGGCGTGTGCTCCACGGTCATTGACTTCAACGATGGCTGGGAGTGGCGATACGGCGGCGAAAGCGCGTGGCGAACGGTCGACTTGCCGCACGACTTCATGATCGAGTCGCCGTGGGATGGAAGCGCCAACGATTCGCAGCGTGCGTTCAAGCCGCTTGGCGAGGCTTTCTACCGCAAGTCGTTCGCGTACGATCCGTCGTGGGAGGGGAAGCGCGTCCTTCTCGACTTCGGCGGAATCATGTTCTTCGGGGATGTTAAGATCAACGGAATGAAGGTCGCTGAGACAGAATACGGCTATCTCGGTTTCGAGACGGACATCACGGAACGGCTCAAGAAAGACTCGCCGAACGTTGTCGAGGTGTGGGCGAAGGTCGGCGGCGGCAGGAGCGGCAGTCGCTGGTACACGGGCGGAGGGCTCTACCGCAGCGTGAAGCTCAAGGTCGCGAACGAGCGGCGCATTGCTCGCCACGGCATCTTCGTGAGGACGAAGGGCGAGACTGCCGAAGTGGAAGTCGAGCTCGAAGGGTGCCGCGGGCTTGGCGACGACCTTGAAATCGTTGCGGAGATACTGGATGGCGACAAACCGGTTGCCACGGCTCGCGGCCCCGTCACGAAAGGCGACAACCGCCGCCGGTTCTCAGTCGCCCTGCCGCACATGGAGGTCAGGGGCGCGAAGCGCTGGTCGCCTGAGTCGCCGAATCTTCATTCGCTCGTTACGGAACTGAGGGAACGGGGAACGGGGCGGATCTCGAACTTTGGCAAGGAACTGGGGAAGCTCCTTGATCGCTGCGAGACGTGTTTCGGCTTCCGCGACATCTCGTTCTCGAAGGAACGTGGACTGGAAATCGACGGGCGGCACATCTTCCTTAAGGGGCAGTCCAACCACCACGACCTCGGCGCGCTTGGCGCGGCGGCGTATCCAGACGCCATCAGGCGGTATTTCAAGACTATCAAGGGTTTTGGCTTTAACTCCGTCCGCTGCTCGCACAATCCTTATTCGGAGGAGTTCTACGACATTGCCGACGAGGAGGGAATTGTCGTTGTCGACGAAATCGTGGACAAGTGGACGGGCTGTTGGGCTGGGCGCAGGCCATATCTCGACATGTGGCCGCGGCTTTTGACCGAATGGGTCAAGCGCGACAGGAACCATCCTTCCGTCGTTATGTGGTCGCTCGGCAACGAGCTCCAGATGAACGAGACATACCATGACGCGACGTTCGAGGACTGGGGCGTGACGACCTACCGCATGATGGACGTGGTGGTCAAGAGATGGGACCCGACGCGTCCGACCACGGTTGCGATGTTCCCGTCGCGCGCGAACGGAATCGGGCGCAAAGACAGTCTCTTCAACGATCCCGTGCATATGATTGCTCCAGAACTTGCGCAGGTTGTTGAGGTCTCGAGCTTCAACTACCAGTGGGCGGACTACGAAACATACCTGAGGCACAATCCCGACATGATCGTCTACCAGAGCGAGGCGACGACGAGCGAATGGCTTGCGCCCTATTTCGGGATGGATCGCGCGAGAATGGTCGGCTGTTCGTACTGGGGCGCGACAGAATACTGGGGCGAGTCGAACAAGTATCCAAAGAAGGGGTGGAACTGGAGCTTCTTTTCGCATACGATGAAGCCCTATCCGCAGGCATGGCTCATGAAAAGCGCGTTCGACCGCAAGACGCCAGTTGTGCACATCGGGGTTGTGCAGGCCGACGAGCGCGAGACGTGGAACGATGTCAGAAGTGGACAGCAGGCGCTGCGCGAGAACTGGAACCGGAAGCAGGGCGAGAAGGCGATCGTCTGGGTTTTCTCGAATGCGCCGGAGGTGGAGCTCTTCCTGAACGGACGCTCCCTCGGCAAGAAGCGCGTTCCGCTGCCTCCGCCCGGCGACGCGCCGTGGAGATGTGCGAAGGGCGAGAAGATTCACGCCGTGTCCTTTGAAGTCGCCTGGGAGCCGGGCGAGCTGAAGGCCGTCGCATCGAACGGCGCGGAGCACGCAATCCGCACGACGGGTCCGGCCGTCGGACTCAGGCTGCGTAGCGAGGAGGGCGGCGAGCGGCTTGTTTACGTCTGGATAGAGGCAGTTGACGCCGAAGGTTCAGTTGCTCCCGACGCGACGACGGAGGTTCGCGTTTCGGTCGAGGGGGCGGGGCGTCTCCTTGCCCTTGACGACGGCGACCACTCGACGGACCAGCTTTTCAACGTCGATACCAAGAAGATGAAGGAAGGGTATCTTCTTGCGATCGTTCGTCGTACAGGCACCGGCGACATTGCGATTTCCGCCAACGGAGAGCGAATTGAACTCCAGGGTCAGAGGTAGGGCATGAAGAGGGGATGTGTCAGATTGGCTGCTGCAGTCATCGCGCTGGGCGCGACGAACCTGCAGGCCATTTCCATCCAGGAGGCGATTGACGCCGCGGCGGCGAAAGGCGGCGGCGTAGTGGCGGTTCCGAGCGGCGAGCACTTCAGCGATGGTCCGATCCGCCTGAAAAGCAATGTCGAGCTGCACCTTGAAGAGGGCGCGACGATCGTGTTCTCCGACGATCCGGCGAAATACCTGCCCGCCGTGCAGACGAGCTGGGAGGGGGTGGAGTGCCTCAACTACTCGCCGCTCGTCTATGCGTATGGCTGCACGAACGTCGCCATCACGGGAAAGGGGACCTTCGCGCCCAGGATGAAGTTCTGGCGCAAGTGGTTCGCACGCGACTCGGGCCATCGCGCCGCGACGCGCAAGCTCTACGACTGGTGCAGCTTCAACGCGCCGCTCGGGGAACGCGATTTGACCAAGCTGCCTGAATCGAATGTCCGTCCGCATCTCATCCAGTTCAACCGCTGCAAGGACGTGCGGCTCGACGGCTTCAGGATCCGCGAGTCGCCGTTCTGGACAATCCACCTCTTCCTGTGCGACGGAGTGGTTGCGAGGGGCCTCGACGTCTACGCCCACGGGCACAACAACGACGGCATCGACATCGAGATGACCAGGAACGTGCTTGTCGAGAACTGCCGCTTCGACCAGGGCGACGACGCAATCGTAATCAAGTCTGGGCGCAACCAGGACGCCTGGCGCCTTGCGACGCCAAGCGAGAACATAGAGATACGGAACTGCACAGTCGTGAACGGGCATGTCCTCCTTGGAATAGGCAGCGAGATGTCGGGCGGCGTCCGGAACGTCTACATGCACGACTGCACGCTTGAAAGCGAGGCGTTCAGGCTCTTCTACGTCAAGACGAACGAGCGGCGCGGCGGATTTGTCGAGAACATCAGGATGGAAGGCGTGAAGGCGAAGAACGTGAGCTTTGGCGTGATGTCGGTCGAAACGGACGTCATGTACCAGTGGAAGGACTTCCCGACGCACGAAGTGCGCGTTACGCCGATACGGAACCTCTCCATGAAGGACGTGACGGTAGAGGAGGCGGAGCGCCTTGTCGATTTGCGCGGCGACGCGCGCGATCCGATTGACGGGGTGACGCTGGAGAACGTTCGCGTAGGCAAGGTGCGCAAGGCAGACCGAATCGAGAACGCGGTCAACGTAAATGTAAACCAGGCGGGCGTGAGATACCGCGGGATATTCATCAACGACGAGGACTGGAGTCTGAGGCCTTGGGCCGAAAGGCATTTCGGGAAGGACGAGCAGATCGGCACAAACGCCTACGCCGAGATCTTTGCCTTGATGAAGAGGAACGGGCTCAACCTCATCTGGCCCGCGATGCACGAAGGCGGCTACGAGTTCTCTTCGCGCCCCGAGAACCTCGCGCTCGCCGCGAAGGAGGGGATTGTCGTCGGCACGTCGCACTGCGAGCCGATGCTGCGCAACAACTGCTACCTTTCCAAGGCCGACAAGAAGCGATGGAGCTGGACGAAAAACCGTGCGTTTCTCGAGGAATACTGGCGCGAGGGGGTGAGGCGTGGATCCACCTTCGCCAAGGCTACGGTGGACAAGACGGGGAACGGGGAACGGGGAACAGGCGTTTTGTGGACGATTGGGATGCGCGGCATCCACGACGGCAGGATGCCGGACGGCAAGACGACGGCAGACAAGAGAAAGATACTGGAAGAGGTCTTCGCCGCGCAGTGCGCGATGCTGCCCGAAGGTGCTCCAAAGATTTTTTGCCCATATAAAGAGGTTCTTCAGATATTCAATTCTGGATTGAACGTTCCGGAGGATGCGACAATCATGTGGACCAACGATAATTTCGGCTATGTGAGACGTGTTGGAGATAACCACGGAATACACGGAAAACACGGAAAGCAGGGGATATACTGGCATCTGTCGTATCACGGCTCGCCGCATGGCTACATCCACCTCTGCACGACGCCGCCGGCGTTCATGTGGTATGAACTCGTTGCGAAGTGCTGGGCGAACGGCGTCCGCGACGTCTGGATGGTAAACGCTGGTGACGTGTTCCAGGCGGAGGTGCTTCTCGACGCCTATGGTAAATTCGCCGCGAATCCAGAGGGGTGGGGAGTGGATGCGCAGGACAGGTTCCTCGGCGAATGGGCGGAGAACTTCTTAGCCACAACCACCTCCGCCAAGGCTACGGCGGTCAAGAAGGGCGCAAAAGAGTCTGGTGATAGGAAACTTTGCGATCTTTGTGGCAGACTCAAAAAACACCTTGCCGAATACTACAACCTCGGCTTCAACCGCAAGCCGGAGCACATATGCGTTCAGTGGACCACGAACCTGCCTGCGGCGGTGAAGTCGTCGCTCCTCAAGCGCTACCACGCGCTGCTTGCCGAAGACATTGCGATTGAATCGGCGTTGCCCGAAGTGATGCGCGACGAGCATTTCCGCCTCGTCGGCTTTCAGGTGCGGTTTCTTGCGTATGCCGGAATCATTCACCTTGAGGGTAAGGACAAGGCGTACGCGCGAAGCGTAATCGATCCGCTCTACGAGCGCTGGGACAAGATGGAAGGCGGGAAGTGGTCGGGCTTCTGGTGCGACACCATCGACGAGCACGGAGGAAGGCGCCGGCCGACGAAGCACAACCGCTGGTCGTCGCAGATGCAGTGGCCGTGGAACGAGCCGACCGATCCGACGGCCAAAGATCGTGGCGTCGCCCGCATGGACTACCCGGCGACTGCCTACCGCGCCGACGTCGAGGAGCCGACGTGGATGGAGCCTGTGAAAAGGGAAGAGGGAAGAGGAAAGAGGGAAGAGGAAAGAGGGGAATGGGTTAATGTAGAAGGTCTTGGCACTAGCGGTCGCGCGCTTGCGCTGCTGCCAGTCAAGCCCGGTGCAGGCGAGGGCGCGGCGCTGGAATATTCTTTGACAGGAACGGACGGGACCTATGGCGGTCCCGAACCATTGCCCAAGGTGGCGCGACAAGTCGCGCTCGTTCTTCAATTCCTGCCCGACTTCGCGCTCTGGCCGGGGCTGAAGCTTGGCGTGAATGTCGTCTTCGATGGCTGTGAGCCGAAGTTTGTGGAAGTCCCGTGCAGCAACTCGAATCTTGGCGAACATGACCGCGCCAGGAACAAGGCGGTGCAGGACAACTTCATCCGTGTCGAGATTCCGGTTCCAGCCGGTGCGACATCGTTCAGGATCGTCGCGAAAGACCCCGGCGTGGTGATTGACAGAATAGGCATAAGAAAGTGAGGTAAAACCATGACAACGGCATCGGCAGCATTGATGATTGCGGCGGCGAACATCTTCATGATGGGCGACTCGACCATGTGCGACTACAAGGCGGGGTCGTATCCGCAGGAAGGCTGGGGGCAGCGGCTTAGGACGTTCGCCAAGGATGGGGTCAAGATACACAACAGGGCTGTCGGCGGCATAAGCTCCAAGACGTTCATCGACTCCGGCCGCTGGCAGAAGGTTCTTGACGACATCAAGCCCGGCGATTACGCGATAATGGCGTTCGGGCACAACGACGCGACGAGGTCCAAGCCCCAGCGCTACTGCAACAAGGAGGACTACGCGAAAAACATGGCGCTCTTCATCGATGGCATCCGCGAGAAGGGCGCGACGCCGATTCTTGCGACCTCGATCATCCACATAGGCGGGGTGAGCGAAGGGGCGGACGGCAGGGTGGCCGTGCGCGCCGACGCCGCCTGCCTGGGGCCGTACCTCGCCGCGACGCGCGAGCTCGCGGCATCGAAAGGCGTGCCGCTCCTCGACCTCAACGCGGCGGCGAAGGAGGCGTTCCTGAAGATGACGAAGAAGGAGATCGAGGCGTATTACATGGTGCTCGGCCCGGGAGAGAGCTGGTATGCGCTCAAGGGGAAGTCCGACAGGTGCCATCCGCGCGACAAGGGCGCGGA
This sequence comes from Kiritimatiellia bacterium, assembly GCA_017405115.1. The sequence goes on along the minus strand of JAFRBA010000246.1, from coordinate 42,880 downwards.
CTTCTACGCGCGCACCGCGGTTAATCTTGCGAAGACAAAGGCACCGAAGCTATACGAGGACTGCTTCAAGGACCCGGAGTCTGTCCCGTTCGTTCCGGCTCCGAAGCCAAAGGGGCTCGACGAGGCGTATCAGAAGCTCCTTGCGGATGAAGCTGGGAAGCTCGCCAACGGAACGAGCGACAAGTTCTACTCGTATTCGTACGACGAGCCGATGGAGATTGGCAACTACGACGTCACCGTCAACCTCGGAACGGGCAAGGGAGCGAGCGCCAACTACGTCAAGTTCATGGGGCGGCGCCTTGCGGTCGACCGCACCGAGGTGAAGGCGGGCGAGACGAAGTCCGTCACGTTCACGGCGCGCGTGCCTGGCCCCTACACGATGAGGCGAGGAGACGCGAACAGCAACAGGCGGCTTGTGGTCGAGATGTTCTCGAACGCGCCGCAGGCGGACATGCCGGCGTTCGAGCCTCTTGTGGTGCCGAATCCGCAGGCGCGGACAATCTACCTCTGCGGCGACTCCACCGTCACCGACCAGAGGAACGAGCCGTGGGGCAGCTGGGGGCAGATCCTGCCTGCGTTCGTGCGCCAGGGCTGGGCGGTCTCCAACTTCGCGCGTTCCGGGCTCGCTCTCAAGACATTTGAGCACGAAGGCCGCCTAAAGCGCATACTCGAACACTTGAAGAAGGGCGACTGGGTGGTCATACAGTTCGGGCACAACGACCAGAAGATCAAGGGCGAAGAGCCGGAGAACGGCTACACGCGCCGCCTGAACGACTGGATAGACAGGATCTCGGCAAAGGGCGCGTTCGTCGTCCTTGTCACGCCTGTCGAGCGCCGTCGGTTCGACGAGAAGATGGGCGAGCACCAGGGGAAGACGCTCGCCGGGTATGCGGACGCCGTTAAGGCGGTCGCGGCGGCTAAGAACGTGCCGCTGATCGACCTCAACGATGCGAGCTACCGCATGCACGCCAAGATGGGCGCGAAGGGGTCGGCGAAGATACAGTGCAACAACAAGGGCAAGATCGACAACACGCACCACAATGTCTACGGCGCGTACGAAATGGCCCGCATCGTCGCGGCGGGGCTCGCGAAGATACCTGTGGTCGGAGAGGCGGTGCGCGAGAAGTACCGTGCGTTCGACCCCGAAAAGCCGGACGCCGATCCGAAGATCCCGCCAAGCGGAAAGACCGACTGGACCAAGCCCGCGGGATCCTGATGCCGCTTTCGTCCATAGCTCTGCTGTCCGCCACGGTCATCGGATTCGTCAGCGATTCCGCCTCGTCTCCCTGGCGGATGGAGAAGCTGGATACGACGGTCTCGAATTTCTACCATACTTCTTTGAGCGTCGAGGGGCATCCCCGCGGCGAGCGGTTCGAGCCCAACACATGGTCGATGCGAATGTTCGACTGGAAGAGGTTTGAGACGATCCGCAGGGATCTCAAGGACGAGCTGTACACGACGCCGCGCCCCGACCTAGTCTTCGCGAAAGCGCTTACGAGGGAGAACAAGCTCGGGCTCTGGGGGATACGCGACGCGGCGAAGCGACCGGTCGCCATCGTCGCGAACAACGGCCTGTCCGCCGAGTCGTTTTCGATCGCGATACGAGGCGAGTTCGTCAACGTGACCGTGAAGCCGGGCGCGATGGCCGTCTACATCGCCCCGCGGGAGAAGGTGTTTCCGCAGCCTGCGACGGCATACGACTTCTCGCGCATCAGGCTTGAACGGCTCGGGCGAGGGACCGTGGCGTTCCGCTCCGTGGAGAACGAGGCGGTCGTCTCCTGGCGCTACCGGATGCAGGATCCGACAAACCTTGCGTTCAACGTCTATCGCGACGGGGTGAAGGTGAATCGCCGGCCGATCGCGGACGTCACGTTCTTCCGCGACACGGCGTTCAATCCATCGCGCGGCGCGGCATATTCTGTGAGGCCCGTTCTTGGCGAACGCGAATCGAAGAAGCCGGGGCGCGAATGGCGAGTTCCGCCAGACGCGCCGGTCGGCTTCATTCCGCTCAAGGTCGAGCCACCTCCGCCGTGGAAAAACCCCGACGAGCCAGAGGCGGCGCCTGTGCCCTATCTCGCGAACGACTGCTCGGTGGGTGACCTGGACGGAGACGGGGAGCTTGAGCTTGTGATCAAGTGGAACGCGAACGGGAAGGACAACGCGCACTTCGGTCGCACCGCGCCAGTCTTCTACGACGGCTACGACATGCGCGCGCAGAGGCGGCTCTGGCGGCTAACGCCGGGGGCAAACGTGCGCTCTGGTCCGCACTACGACGAGTTCATGGTCTACGACCTCGACGGCGACGGAATCGCGGAGGTCGCGATGCGGACGTCGGACGGGGCTGTCGACGGCAAGGGAAAGACGCTTGGCGACCCTCGAGCCGACCATGTGGACAAGGACGGCCAGATACGCACTGCGCCGGAGTTCCTCACGGTCTTCTCAGGGCGCGACGGGCGCGTGCTCGCGAACGTCCCGTACGATCCGGCGTATGTCGACGGCTCGCACTGGTCGAGCAACAGGCGCGACAACCACAACCGCGGCTTCCGCTTCCTCGCCTGCGTCGCGTACCTGGACGGCGCGCATCCGTCGCTGGTCATGTGCCGCGGCTACTACGACAGGAGCGTGCTCACGGCTTGGGACTGGAACGGCAAGACGCTGTCGCGCCGCTGGCAGTTCGACAGCTGGCAGGAGCCGTGGAAGTCGCTCGGATACTCCGGGCAGGGCAATCACAACCTTCGCGTCGGCGATGTCGACTTCGACGGAAGGGACGAGATCGTCTACGGGCAGATGGCCGTCGACGATGATGGAAAGGGGCTTCACACGACGCGCCTCGGGCACGGGGACGCGATAAACCTCATACAGGTGACGCCATACCGCCGGGGACTTCAAGTGTGGACCTGTCTCGAATCCGGCGGCCGCGGACTCTGCCTGCGAGACGCGGGGACGGGGCGCGTGCTGAAGCGCATAGAATCTTTCCGTGACACGCCTCGCGCGATTGCGGCCGACATCGACCCGGAGCTGCCCGGCACGGAGTTCTGGGGGCCTTGGTTCGAGGGGTTCTATTCCGCGAACTTCAACAGGCAGCGCACTCCGCAGAAGGACAGGGGGCCTGGCTATTCCTTTCTCGTCTGGTGGACCGGCGACATGACCCGCAGCTGGCTTGGCGGCAGCACGATAGGCGGCTACAATGCGGCGAAGGGGTGCAGGTCGATCGTCCGCGAACTAGAAGGCGGCTGCTCCAACAACGGTTCGAAGGACAACCCGTGCTTTTCCGGCGACATACTCGGCGACTGGCGGGAGGAGGTCGTTCTCCGGAACCCGGAGGATCCGTGCGAGCTGCGGCTGTACGTGAGCGACATCGCGCCCGACTTCCGCTTCTGGACGTTCCTGCAGGACCCGCCCTACCGCATTTCGCTCGCGACGGAGTCGGTCGGCTACAACCAGCCGCCGCAGCCGGGCTTCTATTTCGGTCCCGACCTGAAGGGGCATGGCATCGACTTCCGCGGCACGTATCTTCCATGAGCGTCCGGCGCGCGGCTTGTCAGCGCGGAGTGATTTTTGGTAAAATACCCTCCAAGTTAACGTGGACATGCCGTAGCAGATGTACCTGAAGCAGCTAGACGTAATCGGGTTCAAGTCGTTCGCCGACAAGACCAGGCTCACCTTCGAGCCCGGTCTGACGGCGATCGTGGGACCGAACGGCTGCGGCAAGTCGAACGTGTCCGACGCGATACGCTGGGTGCTCGGCGAGCAGAAGCCGACGGCGCTCAGGTGCTCCAAGCTGGTGGACGTAGTCTTCAACGGAACCGACACGCGCAAGCCGCTGGGCCTTGCGGAGGTGTCGATCACGTTCGCCGACTGCGAGAAGGAGCTCGGCACGGACTACCACGAGGTCACGGTCACTCGCCGCGTGTACCGCGACGGCTCGGGCGAGTACTTCATCAACAAGCAGCAGAGCCGCCTGAAGGACGTGCAGCACCTGTTCATGGGAACGGGCATAGGCACGAGCTCATACTCCGTGATGGCCCAGGGCCAGATCGACGCGATCCTGTCGTCCCGCCCGGAGGACCGCCGCGCCGTGTTCGAGGAGGCCGCCGGCATCACCAAGTTCAAGGCCGACCGCAAGGAGGCGCTGCGCAAGATCGAGCAGACGGAGCAGAACCTCCTGCGCGAGGCGGACGTGCTGCGCGAGATGAAGCGCCAGATCGGCTCCCTGCAGCGCCAGGTCGGGAAGGCCAAGAAGTACAAGGAGCTGAGGGACAGTCTCCGCGGCATCGACATCTTCGTGTCCAAGCGCAAGATACACGACTTCGACCTGGAGCTCGAGCAGAACGCGGCGAACCGCAACGAGGTCGACAAGGCGATCGCCGAGGCGCAGGAGGCCGTGTCCGGCGCGGAGGCCCGCGCGCAGGACCTGCACCAGCAGATACACGAGCTCGAGGAGCGCCTGCAGACGCTCGCCTCGCAGCAGGCCGCGGCCGAGGGCGAGTACCGCCGCGCCAACGAGGTGATAGGCGTGAACGCGCAGCGCGTGGCCGAGTACAAGGCCTTCGCCGACCGCGACAGGGTCGAGATAGAGGGGGCGCGCCGGGCCCTCGAGGACGTCCGGATGCAGGCGGAGTCGCTGGAGCAGAAGACCACGCTCCTGACCGATTCGCTCGCCGCGGCAAGGGAGTCGCTGGCGGAGTCCGAGGCGACGTTCGCCGACTCGCAGCAGAAGATGGACGAGCTGCGCTCGGCGGTGCAGTCGGCGCGCACCGAGTCGGTGCAGCTGGAGCGCGAGGCGAACGAGCGCCGCGAGGAGCTGATAAAGCTGAGGCTGAAGCACGAGCAGGAGGTCGAGGACGAAGAGGAGAGCGTGTCGGCCGTCATCGGCGGCGCGGGGGATTCAGGCCGCCGGCTTCTGGACTGCGTTGTGGTTGCGGACGCCTGCCGCGACGACGCGGAGGCCGCGCTCGGCGGGCTGTGCGTCGCCCCTGGCGCGCCTGCCATAAAGGCGGCGTTCTCCGTGCGCGACGGGCGGCTGAGCCTGCGCGTCCCGAAGAGTTCGTTCAAGGCAGGCATGGAGAACGCCGACGTGGTCGCGCAGCTGGAGGCCATGTCCGCCGAGGTGGAGGGCGCCGTCGCGAGGCGCGACGCGCTCCTTGCGCAGGTCGAGCGCGACACCGAGACGCTCCGGCAGCTCGAGGTCGCGAACGTGCAGGAGTCGCAGCGGCTCACCGAGCGGCGCATCGCCGCGAGCCAGATGGAGCAGGAGCTTTCGTTCGTCGGGCAGCAGAACGAGACCGCCCGGAACCGGCGCGAGGAGCTGGAGCGCGCGATCGCCGGCCGCGAGGAGGGCGTGCGCGGCTACGAGGAGTCGATCGCGCGCCTCACGGACGAGTCGGGCGACCTCCTTTCGCAGCTCGACGAGCTGCGCGAGAAGGCGTCCGGGTTCGTCTCGCTCATCAACGACGAGCGCGGGCGCAGGGCCGAGATGCTCGAGCGCATATCCGCGGCCGACCAGGAGGTCTCGCGCCGGCGCGCGGAGCTCGACCAGGCCAGGGACTTCCGCGGCAAGCTCGAGGTGCAGGCGGCGGAGGCGACGATGCGCAGGCAGAACGTCTACGAGCACCTCCAGGACGAATACGGTCTCTTTGCGGACGCCGTGATGCGCGAGCCCGATCCCGAGTGGCCGCGAGGCGAGGTTCCGCCGACGGAGGAGCTGGAGGGGACCGTCGCCCGCCTGCAGGCCGAGATCGCCGCGCTGGGGCCTGTAAACATGGTCGCCGTGGACGAGTGCCGCGAGCTCGAGGAGCGCTACGCGAAGGAGAAGGCGCAGGAGGAGGACCTCCTTGCCGCGAAGGCGCAGATACTGGAGCTCATAACCAACCTTAACACGACCTCTTCGGACCTTTTCCGCACGACGTTCGAGCAGGCGAACAAGAACTTCCAGACGATGTTCACGCGGCTCTTCGGCGGCGGGGAGGCGAGGCTCGTGCTGCTGGAGGGCGAGGACGACCCGCTCGAGTGCGGCATCGACATAATAGCGCGTCCGCCCGGAAAGCGCCCCCAGTCCGTGACCCTGCTCTCCGGCGGCGAGCGCACGATGACGGCCGTCGCCCTGCTGTTCTCGATCTTCATGATCAAGCCCGCGCCGTTCTGCATGCTCGACGAGCTCGACGCCGCGCTGGACGACGCCAACATCGGGCGGTTCGTCGAGCAGCTCAAGGAGTTCCTCGTCCAGTCGCAGTTCCTCATCATAACCCACAACCAGCACACGATCGCCGGCAGCGACCTCGTGTACGGCGTCTCCCAGCAGGAGAAGGGCGTCTCCCGCGTCATCTCCATGAAGCTTAGCGACCTCGGCGCGAAGCCGTCCTGACCGCCGCGAGCCGATTTGCGCCCCATTGCGGACGCAAGCGCCCTTATGGTATAATTCCCCCTTGGGACGCGGCCGCGCTGAGGCCCTGCGGCCGAGGAGGACATCATGGAGAAGAAGACAGCATTGGTTTGCGGCTGGGCGCTGGCATTCGGGGCCCTTGCGGCGTACGCCTTCGAAGTGGACGGCGTGGCGGCGAAGGTCGGTTCGGAGACCATCCTCAAGTCCGACGTCTACGAGGAGATGCGCCGCATGGGCGAGAAGAACGACTCGCGCTACGCCGAGGTGCGCAACGAGATGATCGACCGCAAGCTCATCCTGAAGGCGGCGGCGGAGGCGAAGATGACCATGCAGGAGTGGGTGGTCGAGAACCGCGTGCGCGAGATCATCGCCAAGGCGTTCGACGGCGACCGCAGCAAGCTGATCGAGGCCCTTGCCCGCCAGAAGACCACCTATCCGGAGTGGTACGCCCGGATGAAGGAGGACATGGTTGTCGGCGCCATGCGCTGGAACGTCATCGAGAAGAACGTGGCGGCTTCGCCGGCGGCGGTCCGCAGGGAGTACGAGGCGCATCCTGAGCGCTACACGTCCGACCGCAAGGTCTCGGTGTCCGTGATAATGCTGAAGCCCGAGGAAGCCAGTCGCCGCGACGAGATCTCCGCCGCGCTGAAGGAGAAGGACTTCGCGGAGCTCGGGGGGCGCAAGTACGAGAACGTGCGTCCGGAGGAGCAGTTCAAGCCGGAGATATGCCGCGAGATAGAGGCCATGCCTAAGGGCACCATCAGCAGGTGGATAGAGCTCGACGGCTGGAGCTTCCTGCTGCGTAAGGACGCCGAGACCGAGACCAAGCGCCTTTCGCTGGAGGAGGCGTACGACGACGTGGAGGCCGCCGTGAAGGCTGCGGAGACCGAGAGGCTCTACAAGGCGTGGATAGAGCGGCTCAGGGCCGAGACGTACATCCGCGTTTTTTGATATAATACGCGCTCCACCGAAGAGGAGAGAACGATGAGAGACTACAAGGTCGGGCTGGTCGGCGTCGGCGCCGTCGGCACTGAGATGATAAAGGTCCTGCGCGACCGCCGCTTCCCCGTGGCGGGGAAGGTGCAGGTCTTCGCGTCGCGCGAGCGCGACGAGGAGATACTCGGGGAGACCTACCACGTGCTGCCGGCGACGGAGGACAGTTTCGAGGGCATGGACATCGTGCTCTTCGCCGGAAAGACCGACGTGGCCGTCAAGCTGCGCGACGCCGTAGTCAGGGCGGGCGCCAAGATGATCGACAACTCCCGAGCCTTCCGCCAGGATCCGGACGTGCCGCTCGTTGTGCCCCAGGTGAACGCCGAGGACCTCGACTGGAACAAGGGCGTCATAGCTAACCCCAACTGCACCACGGCCATCATGCTCGAGGCGGTGGCGCCGCTGCACAAGGCCAAGCGCCTCAGGCGCGTAGTCGCGGCCACCTACCAGGCGGCGTCGGGCGCCGGCGCGCCAGGCCTCGCGGAGCTCGAGGAACAGATACGCGAATACGCGGAGGGCAGGCCGCTGACTGTCAAGGCGTTCCAGCACCAGCTGATGTACAACCTCATTCCGCACATCGACAAGTTCGACGAGACGAACTGGTACACGCTCGAGGAGCTGAAGATGCGCAACGAGGCGCGCAAGATGCTTCATGCGCCGGACCTGCTCCTCTCGTGCACCTCCGTGCGCGTGCCGATAGCCCGCGCCCATTCGGAGTCGCTGAACCTCGAGTTCGAGGAGGAGGTGACGCCCGAGGAGGTGCGCGAGATCCTGTCGAAGGCCGAGGGCGTCAAAGTCGTGGACGACCCGCTTAACGGCGTCTACCCCATGCCACTCGACGCGACGGCGAAGTACGACGTGCTGGCTGGCCGCATCCGCCAGGACATTTCGCGCAACGACCGCAGGGGCATCGAGATGTTCGTCTCCGGCGACCAGCTGCTGCGCGGCGCCGCGCTCAACGCCGTCGAGATAGCCGAGCATCTGATCGCCCGCGGACTGGTTTGACGCAATGTAGGCCACGAGGTCTGCCAACGCGTGGCTGGGCGCATCCGTGAATCGTACAGTCGATTGAATTGGTAGGGCGGGCGCGCGCCCCTCTAGCGACATTGCTTCGCAATGCTCGCGTTGCTCGGGGGATATGCGCACGCCGCAATTGGGTCGCCGTTGACATGCGACTGGCGTGGCTTTTCGGCGCGCGCGCCCTACCGTTTTGCGTAACGTTTCGTGGTTGTTGCACGATTCGCGGATGCGCCCGAGGATTCTCCGCAGCCAAACGCCGCTGAAAATGGTATAATCACGGCGTGTCCAGGAAAACGACAGAGTGCGGCTTTGCCATAGACCGCTCGTCGGCGCGTTCGCTCGTAGACCAGGTCTACAAGGGCATGCGCGAGCGCATCTTCGCAGGTCGCATCAAGATTGGGTCTGCCGTGCCGTCGCTCCGTGCCCTCGCGGACGAGCTGGGCGTGAGCGTGAAAGTGACGAAGGCTGCGTACGGAAGGCTCGTCCGCGACGGATGGCTGAGAGCCGTGCCGCGGGCTGGCTACTTGGCCGTCACGCCCGAGATGCCGAAGTGCCAGGCACGCGTGCTGCTCGTCCTGCCGAACGAGGGGTTCTTCTCGGACTATGTGGCTCATCGCCTCCAGGAACGGTGCGAGAAGGCCGGGATACAGGTTTCGCGGGTGATTGTCCCCGATCCGGAGGACGTGCCAGTCTCGCTCGACATCGCACTCTCGGACAGATTCGACTTGGCCGTGTCGTTCCACTTCAAGAAGCGAGTGATCGACGCCCTGGACGAATCGGGCGTTCCATTTGTGCTTGCCGCCGGCGATGGTTGCGCCGCAAGTCGATGCCGCAACTGCGTCGGGCGTCTGCGCGTCGCCGACGACGTGGCGGGTGAAGTCGCCGAGTTCTGCGCGAGGCGCGGCGTGCGCACGGCAGAGCTGGTGGATTTCCACGTAGTGAAGCGCCCATACGCCGCCGCATTCCGCCGTGCGGGGATCGCAGTCCGCGAGTGGACGGTTCCGTGCGCGAACGAGACGCTATGGTACGAGGACATCCCGCGCGGCGTCATGCGCGCGTTCCTCCAGCGGCTGAAGTCGCAACGTCCGGCGCTGCCGGACCTTTTCTTCTTTCTCGACGACTACGTGGCAAAGGGTGCGCTTATGGCGCTTGCCACGTCGGGAGTCCGCATCCCCGAGGACGTGAAGGTGCTTACGTTCGCGAACAGGGGCAATGGCCCTGTATACGTCAAGGATCTCGCCCGCATAGAGCAGGATCCGATTGCGCGTGGCGACGCTGTTGCTGATTTCGTCGTTTCCTGGCTCAATGGCGGCAGGGATGCGCCGCAGGCCATGCCGCCACCGGTGTTCATACACGGCGAGACGATCTGACGGCCGCCATCTTGCATAAAACCAAATGGTATGATGCAACACGGTTTCATGAAGATTGCCTGACGGCCTTTGCTGTATACCCGCTGTACACCAACTTCGGGATAATATGGCGTATGTCTGCCCGGGTTTGTGGTATAATCAGCGGCGACTGCTTCGGAAACCGCCGCATGTCGCGCGGGCATGTAACGGGTGCGGTCAAGGGGGAGGAAAAGTCAATGTCAATGGCTATCTACAAAATGGGGTCTGCGCTGCTGGCGTTCGCGTTTGCCGCCGCGTTGCCTTCACGGGCGGACATCGTCATCGCGCCAGATGCGGACAAGGCCGCGCGCTTTGCCGCGGTGGAGCTGAAGCACCATCTCAATGCAATAACGGGCGGATCGATCGAGATCGTCGTCGCACCCAAGGGAAAACGCGGCGACATTCTCGTCGGGCTCGGTCCCCACACCGGGCTTTCACGCGCGGACTTCAAGCCGCAGGAGTGGCTAGTCGACGTCGCGGACGAGCGCATAGTCCTTGCCGGGCGCGACGCCGTCGACAAAGGCGGTTTTACTTTGGACTACGATGGCGAGGATGGAGTGCGCGGCAAAAACTGGCCGCGGCCCTACGACGAACAGGGCACGATGTACGCCGTCTACGATTTTCTGGAGAACGAGTGCGGCGTCGTATGGGCCGATGCCGAGGACGGCGGAACGTTCATCCCGCGCCGCGAAAGCCTGTCGTTCTCGCCGACACGGCGCCGAAGGGAGCCTTTCATCAGGTTTCGCGGCCTTTCCGATGGGCCCTCGAGTCTGGACAACTCATTCTGGGTCACCACTCGCAGTCGCATCGAGGACTATCGCCGACTTGCCTTTGCGCTGCCCAAAAACCGCGAGAGCCAGAACCGCATCTTCTTGGTCCGCCATCGTGTCGGCGGGGAGAACTACTACGCCAACCACTCCTTCTACCATTACTACAAGGAGTTCTGGCAGACAAATTCCCCACGGTTCGTGGCGCGGCGTCCGGAGCTCTTCGCCAAGGGCTATCCGGACGGCGAGCTGCCGCCGCAGATGTGCTATTCAAGCCGCGAGTTCTTCGAGCAGGTCGTAAAGGACATCCGCGCCTATTTCGACCAGGACCCCAAGACAGGCAAGTTCCAATGGGGGCGCGACAACTATTGCCTCGAAGGCATGGACAACGATTCGTACTGTCTTTGCGACGAATGTCGGTCGCAGTACGAGCCTGCACGACTCGGAGGACGCACGTCGGCATACTGCTTCGGCTTCGTGAAACGGGTGGCGGAGGAAATTGCCAAGAGCCATCCGGGCAAGACGATCTCCACTCTTGCCTATCAGTCGCATGAAGCTCCGCCCGTCGGAGTCGACCTGCCTAAGAACGTGCTTGTCTATTTCTGCCTGTATGCGAACCGCCTGCCGTACGCCAAGATCTGCTCCGATCAGCTCGAGCGCATCCGGGAGTGGCGCGCGGCCTATCCCGAACATTCGCTTGCCCTCTGGCTCTACAACTGCTTCCCGGCGGCGAACGCGGAGCGCGCCGGCTTCAACTGCTTCCCGGCGTTTGTCGCAAACGACGCGTTCGCGCAATACCAGCTGTTCAAGGAGCAGAATGTCCGGGCGGGCATGTTCCAGTGCGGGCTCAACGGCGCGGCGGACACGTTCATGCAGCTGTCGTGGATGGTCGATCCCGACCTCTCGCCGGAGATTCTCCTGAACCGCTATTTCTCGACCTACGGTCGGCCTGGCAGGCATCTCAAGGAATTCTACCGCCTTGTCGAAACCCGATACGCCGACCGTTCGCTCTATCCCGAAGGCGGCGTCATGCACCAGTCCGCCTATCTGGCATGGGGCAGGCTTGGCACGAAGGATCTGATGGATCGTCTTGCCTCCGAGATGGGCAAGGCCGAGGCCGCTGCCGAGACTCCTGGCGAAAAGCGGCGTCTTGCCGTCTGGCGATACGCCGTCTGGGATTTCATGAAGGAGGGATACGACGCGTACCAGAAGCGGGCGAGCGCCGCAAAGCCTGCGTGGACTGCACGCCGCATCGCGGATGCGTCCGGTGACGTCGCGAATGTCGACTGGAACGCGCTGCCGTCCTCGCCTCTCGCGTTCTACAACGCAAACTCCGCCGACAAGACGCATTTTACAGGAAGCATCCGTCTGGCCCACGACGGAAAGTGGCTCTATCTGGAGCTTGCCCAGGACTGCGACACTGAAAAACTGGTAATTTCGCCGGGAATCATCTGCTACGATGTCTGGGAGTGCTATTTCGCCGGACAGGAGGCTCTTCCGTTCAGACAGTACTTCTCAGGGCCGGATGGGCGCATGCAGGGCCGTTCTCACGGCGAGGTCAACTGGCGCATGGGAGTGCTCGCGACAGAGTCCGGCCCCGAGGCCTTCGGCGCACGATGCGTCAGCGACAGGTCCGCGCCGGGCCGTTGGACGCAGCGATTTGCGTTTCCGCTCGACAACCTGATCGAGCGTGCGCTGACGCCTGGAGACGTTCTCTACGCGAACTTCGTCCGTGTGGTTTCCCCCGGACTTCTGCGAAAAGGCGAAAACTATGTCCAGCCGGTGGTGTCGCATTCCACCGTGAAAACAACGGACCGTCTTGCTCGGATAACCCTCGAGAAATGAGCGGGGGAAGGTTGCCTGACGGCCTTTACTGTATACCTGCTGTATACCATTTCCTTGCGCCATGGCGACTGTCCTCCTGGGGATATGGTATAATTTAGGCTCATCATGAATTGTCCAGAAACGGAGAGACGACATGAGCATTAAGAACATCGTTGCAGCCTTGGCGTTGGCGATTTCGCTCGCCGCGAACGCGGCGGAGAAGCGTTGGCTGGGAACGGACGCCACAAGCCCGACCCTCGCAAGCGTCGCCGCGAACTGGGACCCGGCGGGCGCGCCGACGGCGGACGACGACGTCGTTCTGGACGCCGGCTCGAACAACAACCCGATGACGTGGGACCTCGACAACGGCGTCGCCTCGTGGACGCAGTCCGACTACACTGGCACCGTCACGTTCAAGACCGGCAAAACCGCGTCGTATAGCAGCAACACCTACACCGCCTACGGCGTGACGCAGGCTGACGGCTCCAAGTCGTTCACGATCTCCGGAAACCTCACGCTCTCGTCCGGTACGTGGACGCATGCGGCGACGCCGGCGATGACTTCAACGTCAGCGGGCGACAACTTGTACAAGCAAGGCACTGGCGTCTATCGGTTGCAGGTGTCGGTTGGCGGAAACTGCACGATTGGCTCTGGCGCGGCGATTGATGTCACCGCCAAGGGGTTCACGGGCGCGAACTCCTACTACGGCCCAGGATATGCCAGCAACATGGCGAGCCATGGCGGCATGGGGTCGTACCAATCCGTCGGAGGCTTTGGCAGAGCCCAGTGCTACGGATCGGTAGCGCGTCCGCAGACAATCGGCACCGCGCGCAGTTCCATCGGCGGCGGCAACGTGCAGCTTGAAGTGGCAGGCGCGTTGACGCTTGACGGGGGCGTGCTGGCAAAAAGCGGAACGACGGCGAACTACTCTGGTTCGGGAGGCGGCATCTTCATCCATGCGCGTTCTATCTCAGGCTCAGGAATCGTGTCGGCAAGCTCTGGAACGGTGTCCAATCTCGATCCCGGTGGAGGCGGGCGCGTGGCGATATGGGTCGACGAAGGCGACTTCTCAAACTTCCCCGTCGACAACGTGACGGCGAACGCCGGCAATGGACATGCGCTTTCAACTGCGGGCACCGTTTTCCTCTGGGCAAAGAGCGACGCGACCTTCGGCGCGCGCCTCATCGTGCGCGGGAATGCATCCGTCACAACGACGCAGGCGAACTACCGCTACACCTGCACGCCGATTTCCGTCGCCAACACGAACGAACTGCCGGCGTTGACGGCAATCGTCATCTCCAACGGCGCGAACCTCGCGGTTGACGCAGACGTGGAACTCGACGTCGGGAAGATCCTGGCGACGGCATCCGGCACCACGTCTCCAAGATTCACAATGTTCGGCGGAAGGCTTTGCGTGCCGGATGGATTCATGGTGGACGGGTTCGGCTTCAGGGTGTTTGGCGAAGGCGCGTCCCTCGCCGTGGCGAACAACGGCGTAATGGGGGTGGCAAGCGGCACTTCAATGACAATCGACAGACGCTTCCTGCTTGACGGCTCGCTCGCCACGACGGGAACCGTCTCGCACACGGCGGTGTCGTCCGACAGCACGAACATCCTGGATCTCGTCGTGTCGGGCGACATGACGGTGGCGGGCCTGATAGACGTGTCAAACAAGGGATGGGGTGCGAAGGCCGGACCTGGCGGCGCGACGGAAGTCGGCATGGGAGGCGCGCACGCCGGCACGGTTCCCGGCTCGACCCAACACGCATACGGAAGCATAACGTGCCCCACCAACCACGGTTCGGGCGGCGGCGTAATGAGTGGCGGCGGCGTGGTCAAGCTGGAGGTCGGCGGGACGTTCACCTTGAATGGCACCATCCGGGCGTATTCCAGCAATAACAATGGCGGCGGCAACGGCTCGGGTGGAAGCGTTTGGATTACGGCCGGCGAACTTGATGGCAACGGCTCCATCGACGCGAAGGGCGGCTCGTACGGCGCTGCCGCAAGCGTCGCCCCCCTGCGAAGGAGCGGGCGGCTCAGGCGGACGCATCAGCGTTTGGCAGACCGTTGGTAACAAAACCCGCTCCGAGTGGCATGTGGAAACCACCTTGACTGGCGGCACTTCCTCGGGCGGTTACCGATCCGGCGGTGGAACGTTCTACTGGCAGAAGGCGCAGGACGGCATCGGCGGTGGAACCGTCTCCACCGGATTCGGTTCCGCGACTGCCGCGCCGGAAATCCCGACATCAGACATGTCGGAAAAAGAACTTGCCCATGCGACGGTCTCGGTCGGTTCGGGAAACTTCCTTTTCGTCACAGACGACATCACGGTTGGCGATTTTCGGCTTCCTGCGGCTTCTACGGTTTGTCTCGACGGCCACAAGCTGACCGTTGCGAATCCTGCGAAGCGCAAATCGCTGTCCGTCCTCGGGACGGTAAACGAGGGCGAAGGCGGCGAGATAATCTGGCCGCAGCGCGGGGCCATGCTCCTGTTCCGGTAAAAGGCACTTCCAAACATTGGAATTTCGGTCTGACCTAAATTCCAATGTTTGGAGACTCTGATTATGAACATACTGGCCGTTCTTGCAGCCTTCACCGTCTTCTCCTGGGGCGGGTCGAAGGGCATATCCACCAACTTCCTCGACCGCATCGGCGTTGACACCGTAAACTGCATGCTGCCGATAACGGGCAGGATAACGGAAAAGAACGAGGCCGCCATAGCTTCGATCACCGGCGGCGGGCGCAACGTCTGCATACGCTACGAGAACTACAGGCGCTGGACGCGCGAGAAGCGCGGCCCGTACGACTGGGAGCGCATCCGCCGCGAGACCGTCGACGACCTCTCGCGCTTCGTCGCTAACCCTCGCTGGACGATGACACTCGCCAATTCCGAGGTCTATCCCGACAATCCGCTGACCGCGCCGGAGCGCGACCCTGCGATTGTCGCTGAGGCGCGCGCGGCGATCGGCATGGAACCTGACTTCGGCGCGAAGCTCCACGATGGGCTCTTCGAGCCAACGAACCGCGCGGCGTTCGCGGGCCTTCGCGGCGTCATCGGCCACGGCAATGCGCTCCTCGAGACGCTTCGCTGGTTCCGAGCGGAGGGAATGCCGACCTTGAAGTTCCTCCGCATCGTGCGCGACGAGGTGCACCGCATGAAGCCAGGCAACGTAGTGTGGACCGAGCCTCTTCTCGGCGGCATCGCAGGCTCCTGCGACATGTCGGCCGACTGGCTTTACGAATACAGCGAGTTCCTTACCCTCGGCAGCCTCAGGAGCATGGCTGTCGCCCCGCGCGCCGCGGGCAGGCCGTTCATGCCGACGCTCACCGCGTACCACTACCCTGCGCAGCACGGCGAACATCCTACGGCGAAGGACAAGGACGGCAAGCCCCTCAAGGTCATGATGTCGCAGAGCGGCGACGAAATAGAGATAAAATCGTATCTCGCAATCGGCGCGGTGCAGGCCGGCGCGCTGTCGTTATTCCACCTCGACACGTGGGAATATGGCGAGCGAGAGACGGCAAAGTACATTGCCGACGCCTCGGCGCCGATCACGACCGTCGCCGAGATCGGCGTTGCGGACAGGTACGGCAAGTTCCTGAAGACGCGCCTTCTGCCGTTTGCCGAGACGTTCAAGTCGGCGCAGAACGTGCGTGCGCCGCTTGCGATCTACGTGCCGCATCCCGTAGGCGTGTGCGGCGGGTGGATTTTCGGGCTGCACCACTACCGGCGGATGATCTTCGACACCTTTGGGAAAAGGGGAATCCCCTACGATGTCATCGGCGACAGGGAGGTGTGCGACGAAAAGACGCTCGCCAGATACAAGTACCTCTTCATGCCGATGTGCAACGTCATATACGAGGAGTGCGACGCGGCGATAAAGGCGGCTGCGGAGAAGGGGCTCGTCGTCGTGCTAGACGCGCACGGAAAGCTGTTCAAGGACAGGTATCCGAATTCGGAGTTCCATCCGGAGATACTCTACAAGCACATCTGGAACGCGCCGGAGGTTACGTACGTCCCGCTCAGGGCGTGGGCGGACTCGAAGCGCGACGAGCTACGGAAGCTTTCACGCGCGTGGAGCTCTGGCGACGCCGGCGACAGCTTCACCTTTGTAAAGGCGGCGAAGGACGCCGCGTACGTGGTCGTCGTCAACAACAAAAGGCGCGAGGGAGGCGGCATCCTGACGGACTTCAAGAAGACGAAGACGGTGAAGATGCCGGACGACTACCGTCCGTATGGCGCGCCGCAGAGGATCGCGACGCACATCCGCGCGGGCAGGAACGTGCGGATAGAAGAGGTGATGCCCGTCGGCTCGCCGCTCTCCGCGAGGCGCGTCGGCGACGAATGGGTCGTCGAGGGCGACTACGCCCCTGCGCAGGGCCGCGTTTTCGCCGTGCGGCGGAACTGACGGGCCTCCGCTGGCTCGGTCTATACAATCTTCTTCTGAAGCGCGTAGGCGATGGCCTCGGAGCGATTGGCGACATTCAGCTTCATGTAGATCTTCGACAGGCACTGCTTGACGCCGCTGGAGGAGATGTCGAACTGGCGGGCGATGTCTTCGTTCGTCAGTCCGCGCATGGCGGCGGCGAGGATTTCGCGCTGTCGTTCCGTCAGACACGGTCCCGGCGGCTCGCTCTTCAGCATCCTGCGGATTTCGGGGGCGATGTAGCTGCCGCCGGCGGCGATCTGGCGGATTGCGGAGACGAGCGTGTCGTTGGAAACCGTCTTGATCATTGCGCCAGCCGCGCCTGCCTCCAGTGCGCGGCCAATGTCGTCCGCCGATCCGTATGTTGTTAGGATCATTACCTTCGTCTCGGGCAACTCGCTTGCGATTCGCACTGTCGCCTCGACGCCGTTGAGCTGAGGCATCATGAGGTCCATGATTAGTACGTCCGGCCTGAGCGCCTTGCACTGCGCGACGGCCTGGAGCCCGTTGCTGGCCTCTCCGACGACGACGATGTCGTCCTCGAAGCCAAGGATCGACGCGAGGCCGGCGCGGACGATGCCGTGGTCGTCGGCGATAAGGACCTTGATCTTCTTCATGAGTGTAAAATGTAATGTGTAAAGTGTAAAGTGGCGGAATTCTTCATTTTCAATTCTCCATTTTCAATTCTACATTTATCTTCGTCCCTCGTCCCGGGGCGCTGTCGATTGAAATGCTGCCTGAGAGTCGTTCGACGCGCTCATATATGCCGTGGAGGCCGAAGTGCCCCTCGTCGAGGCCGGGACGGGTCTCTGGGTCGAAGCCGACTCCGTCGTCGGACACGGAGAAGGCGATGACGTTTTCATGGAGGTGCCCGCAGACCTTGATGTGCTCGGCCTTACCGTGGCGGATTGCGTTCACGACGAGTTCGCGGACTATCCGCAGCACGGCATGGAACGTCTGGTCGGAGATTCGCGCGCGCGGCATGTCGACGTCGATATCGACGTCGCAAGCTTCGGTATGCGGGTCGAGCGTCTCGCGAATCGCCTCCGCCGCGTCCTTTGCGTCCAATGCGTGGTTCTGCAGGTCCCACAGGCAGTTGCGCAGCTCCGCGCGGCAGCTTGCGAGCGTTCGCCGCGCCACGGAGAGGTAGTGTTCGATCTTCGAGGGGTTCTTCATCCGCGCCTTCTCCGCCGCGTCGATCTGGAACGCGACGCCGGTGAGCGTCTGGGAAAGGGCGTCGTGAAGTTCCACGGCGAGCCGCGTACGTTCGTCAATCCGCGTCTCCGCCTTGTCGTGGGCGATTCGTTCCTTCGCGAGCAGGCGGCTTCTTCGGAGAATGATGCGATTCAGGATGCGTATCCACAGTGCGCCGAGTGCCAGCAGCGCGAATAAACTGGCTATGACGATAACGAGCTTCTTAGGCGTCCACCACGGCGGCCGGGCGACGACTTCGATGTCCGAAGGGGTGCGCGGCACGAGAAACAGCCCTTCGATTCGCGGAAATACGAAGTCGTGGCTCCAGTTCGGGACGTCCAGTACGCAGATTCCCGTGGCGGCGACGCGGCAGTCGACTTCGAGTCCGTCGAGCGCCGCTGGAGATGAGCTTGCGTCGACGGGGATTATATTGCCGTCGCAGGAAAGCAGCATGCGAGCGGACGGGTCGTTCTGCGCTGGCAGCGAGCGCACCGTTCCGACAAGCCTGAACAGCTGTCCCTGCTGCCTTGGATTGAACTTTCGTTCTCCGTGCTCGTTGAACAGCAGTTCTTCGGCGGAGACGTCTGCTGGCTTTTCGGCGACTGCGTCCATGCCGCCGGGCAACGCCTTCCACATCCCCTGCGAAAGGTTGAGGTGAAAGAGATCTGTCGCCGGCAGGCCCACGACCGCTATGTGCGAGCCGCAGGGCGGCAGCGCCCCGTCCGAGAGCTCGACTCGAACGGCGTTGCCGCTGTCGGCGCGCAGCATGAGTCGGTTCCCACCCCATGTCGCGATGACGCGTCCGTCGATGCGGCGTCGTCCGATTGCTGACACTTCGCCGGCGCGGACATGGTGGATGTTGCCGATGTACGGAACGGAGAAGGGGTCCGATGGAGGTGCGCGCAGTACGCGGATGTCGCGTTTGTCGGCAATGCCGAGACGATGGCCGAGGAATATTCGGCGACCGCTCTCTTCCGGCATGCAGACCCCGGACACTTCGACTTCTGCGTCTACGAGCTTCGTGCGATCAAGCCGGTTCGATGGTGCAATCTGCAAAGCGGCGTAGATTGTGCATCCGGAGGACCGCATGACGACATAGTCGTAGGAGGGGTCTATGTCGTCAATGTATATGCCCGTGACGATGCCTGTCAGGCTGATGCGCCTGTAGTTGTAGTCGCCAAGCGGAATGCGGCTTGCCTCGGCCTGAATGACAGATGGAAGCGGACGCCTGCCGACAAGGTCGGTCTTGTCGCATTTCACATAGAGGTTACGGTCTGAAGTAAGGCCTGTCGTGCCGCGCCATCGTATGACATCGCCCAGATTGTATGTAAACGATTGAGGGTTGTCCTCGGCGAACAAGTGGACGCCGCCAGACTTGTCCTGCACGGAGAACGCACAGCCCGTTATGCCGGTTGTCTTCAGTATCACCTGTGCGGTCAGGTCGAATCGCAGGCCCGCAAGTGCTTCATTTTCCGACAGCGCGCGAAGTTCGGCAGTCGTCGTGAGAACGGCGTTTGTCGCCGCCATTGCCGACGGAGACACAACGCACATAACGGCCGTCATGAGAAGCAGTCTGCCCATCGGCGCATATTCTACCAAATTTGCCGCAGGTGCGGTGTGAAAGCCCTACTGCCCATTTGGGCAGTGTTGCATTTGTGTGTGCGCTATACAAGTCCCCTATTTTGGAAAATCACGGCATACACCTTGATTAATTGAATCCGAAAAAATTATAATAATTTCGGATTGCATTCCGAAACAAATAATGGTATACTTCTGTTCGCAAAGTTGAAACAGGTGGAGTAGGAGTTTAAATATGCACATAAAGCGCGATATTGACAGCTTTTTAGCCAAACGGATGTTTGGAGGGAAGACAATTGTCATATATGGACCGCGGCAGGCTGGAAAGACCACGGCAGTGGAGTCATACTTGTCGGCGAACGCTTCTCCTTCAGACGTTGTTACGTTCAACGGCGATGAAACGCAGGATCGGCAGCTTTTGGCGGATGTGTCCGCCGAGAAGCTTCGCATGCTGATAGGCAAGAAGAAAATCCTCTTCATAGACGAGGCGCACAAAGTACCAAACATAGGACTAATCCTCAAACGTGCGTGGGACAAGGTAAAAGACGTTCAGGTCATTGCGTCAGGCTCGTCAAGCGTTGAGCTTGCGGACAAGATAGAAGAGCCGATGACGGGACGTAAATTCGACTACACGCTCATGCCTCCGTCTTTTGCCGAGCTCGCCGCATTCTCGTCGCCTGTGGAGGAAATGCGAAAGATCGAGCAGCGGATGGTCTACGGAACATATCCAGATGTCGTCACGCACCCCGGTGACGAAGTGGACCGGCTTAGGATGATCGGGAAAGGCTATCTCTACAAGGACATATTGGCAATGGGCGAGATCAAGCGCCCGGAGCTTCTGGATCGCATCCTCAGTGCACTGGCGTTCCAGATCGGACAGGAGGTCGTCTATTCCGAATTGGCGCAGACCGTAGGCTCCGACGACAAGACAGTGTCGAAGTACATAGACATTCTCGAAAAGGCGTACATCGTCCGCAAAGTCGCGAGCTATGCGCGCAATCTCAGGAATGAGCTCAGGAAGTCGCGGAAGATATATTTCAACGACTGCGGAATCAGGAACTACATTGTCGGCGACTGGCGGCCCGTCGACATGCGCGGCTCGGTGGAGGCAGGGCATCTCTGGGAAAACTACCTCTTTGCCGAGCGTGCAAAGTGGCGGCTCGTCCACGAACCCGAGGCGCGGGAGTTCTTCTGGCGCACTGCGCAGCAGCAGGAAGTCGACCTCGTTGAGGAATCCGCCTTCGGCATCAAGGCGTTCGAGTTCAAATGGAATCCTCGCAAGGCAGGGGCTCCGCTGCCAAAGACGTTCAGGACGGCCTATCCAAACGCGGACTGCCGCACCATCACGCCGGATACCGTATTTGAATTTCTTGCAATTGGGACGCAAGAACCTGTTTTGTAAACCAAGATAGCGTGACCCTCGGCTCCCCGCACTCGCGCATTTCGCGCGTCTGCCCCCCCCTACTGCCCATTCGGGCATCTATCGTTTCCGGCGTAAACGATAGCCAATTGAAGGAGTGCAAGAGCCGCTTTTGGTTGACATTTCCAAAAATCAATCAGTGAAAAGCCCAAAAATCAATCAGTGAAAAGCCCGAAAATCTATCAGTCATGCCCTCGTCGTGCTTGCTATGCGATGCGGCATATGGTATAATGTTCGTGTTTTTTAGAATGAATAACAGGCGCGAGTTCGTTCTAAAAGAAACGAGGTGTCGGAAAATGCTGATGGTGTTGGCGCAGTCTTGTCCGCAGCAGCCCAACATGTCGGCATTGTACCGGGAGCTTGAGACAGAGCGAAACATGGGCATCCGTCTACTTGGCGCGTTGGAACGAGCAGAGCTTTTTTCCGGCATAGACCAGGTTCAGGGGAAGTTGAAGCATCTTTCGCGTCCGGCCAAGATATTCCTGGGGGACACAAACCTCATGAACGCCCTTGTCCCGAGGCCAGACGTCGGCGCGGTGCGCGAGACCTTTTTCGCCAACCAGCTGCGTGCAGCGGGGCATTCGTTACTTGCGCCAGACAGAGGAGATTTTGTCGTTGATGGATCAAGTCTGTTTGAGATTGGCGGAGTTGACAAGGGGTTCAGCCAGATAAAGGATGTCGAGAACTCATACGTGGTGAACGACGGCATCGAGGCAGGGCACGGCAACAAGATTCCGCTCTGGCTCTTTGGCTTCCTTTATTGATGTGTTCGCCCTTGCGGCAATGCAGTCGCGCCTTTCGCGTATCTGACCCCTACTGCCCAATCGGGCATCTGGCGTTTCCTGCGAATTGATGGTATAATCAGACCAATGAGTCAAGAAAGGAGTTGTTACATGCGTAGTCTGGTTCTCGGAATGGCTGCTGCAATCGCCGCCGCGATGCCGTTCGCCGCCCGTGCGGAGCAGAAGACGGTGCCGGCTGGTACGACTACAACTGTCGCGGCGTCAGATGTCGCGTTGTGGAAAGATGCCGACATCGACATCGGCGCGGGCGCGACGCTTTGGTTCGAGGAGCCTGACGCCCATGCGGTGTTCACAGGCAAGATTACCGGCTCAGGCAACTTCGTCGTCAATTCGGCAGTGACTACAGCCACGCCGAAAGAGTTCAAACTGAGCGGCGACGCGACCGATTTCACGGGTGGGTTCTTCTACACGAACGTGCGCATGAACGCCTCGTCGCCGACAGCAGTCGGTAGTTCCGCGAGAATCACGATACATGTCGAGTACAATACAGGCAATGGCGCAAAGTCTAGTTTCCAGGGTTCAGGCTCTGGCAAGCCGGATTACGTCTACACCAACCCGATGGACATTTACGTGGGGCCTAACAACGGGCTTATTGTCAATGAGCGGGCGGTGCTGGCCGGGAACATAACGCATCGCAATGGCGTATTTCACGGCCCCGGAAAGATCACAGGTCGGCTGGACACGTATTCGACCGCGCTTTACCTGACGGAAGGCCTCCACTCTGAAGGTCTGATTGCATCGCACAGCACCACGAAGATACTGAACAGCGGAACCACCCTGTACTTCAAGAGCACTGCGTCTGACGCGACAACCTTCAATGCGTTCAACTGCAACACGCCGGTATATCTCGAAGGCGACAACCTTTTTGGCGAGAGTGTCGAGCTGCAGATCGGCTCCACATTTTCAGGCGCAAGCAAGTCAGGCCGCCTGGAGCTGAACGGACATAGCCAGGTTTTCAAGAGAGTTGACTTCCCCTCGACGCCAGACGAGCAGTACACATTCATCGGAGGCATCGGAAACACCGGCGCACCGGCGACTATAACCGTTGTCAACCAGGACAAGGCCGTGTGGTTCCGCGGTTGCCTGGACGGACATCTCTCCATCTCCGTAAGCGGGTCAAACCAACTTGGCTTCGTAGGGCCGACGAACACGATCGACGGCACGATTACCTCGTCGGGCGGAAAGGTCGTGCTTGGAAACAATTGGCCAAAGATAAAGAATGTTGTCTCCCGCGACGGGGGCCTTGTCGTATTCGACGCGACTGCCAACATCAACCCTAAAGCGACGGTGGACATCGACAGCACGTCCACGATAAAGGTGTCGACGGGTCTCTCCATGAAGGTTCGCAGACTGCGGATCAACGGCGTGGATTTGCCGGTTGGAAAATACAACAAGACCTCTCCTGCCGTAAATGGGCGCTTCGACAGCTTTGGCAATGGCACCCTCGAGGTGCTTGGCGTTCCGGGCAGCATGCTGATCATAGAGTGAGTTTCCGAGGGAGAGCAAAATGAAAGTCATCTTTGTTGCCGCACTTTCCGTGGCGGCCTTGTGTTCGTCTGCGGTTTTTGCGGACGTCGTTCTCGTCGAGAACAACGCCGCGCGCGCCGAGGTCGTAGTGCCGAAGGACGCATGGGACGTCGAGTCGTATGCCGCGGACGAGTTCGTCCATTTCCTCAAGAAGTCGACCGGCGTCGAGCTGCCGATAGTCCGCGCAGGCGAAGAGACGCAGAGCAAGGCGAGGGTGCTGATAGGTCGTGCGGCGGAGCTTGGCCAGATCGCGCCTTGGAACGGACGCGTCGTGGCGAAGGGCGGAATGCTGAAGATCGCCGGAGGGGACGACAAGGCGTTTACGCGCAAGGCGAACGGGCGCGCCTGCGGTACGCTCTATGCCGTCTACGAGTTCTTCGACCGCGAATTCAACCTCAGGTTCCTCTGGCCGGACGACGAAGGCGGCGGCACGGCCATCGACAGGCGAAAGACCGTGAAGGTCAGGGACTGCGACTACGCCTACCGTCCGCCGTTCGAGAGCGTCCAGATACGCAATTTGCCGGTGGAGTACGCCCGGCGCGCGGCGAGAGCCGTCACTTCTCCGGTCCATTACCCCGAAGGCGGCGGCGGACATGCTTTTGTCGGCTGGTGGAAGAAGTACGGCGAGACGCATCCCGACTTCTTCGAGATGCTCAACGGAAAGCGCAACGTGCAGTCGGGAACCTCCATGTGCGTCGCGAATCCCGCCTTCCACGAGGAGATCGTCCGGCTCTGGCGCGAGGCGCGCGAGAAGAACCCGAATGTCAAATACGACATCAACGCCTGCGAGAACGACACCAGCGGACGCTGCACGTGCCCGCTGTGCCGCGCGTGGGACGACCCGGCGGTCGACCCCAAGGAGGACGTAAGCGCGAGGTATGCGCGATTCTACAAGGCGCTCTACGAGCTGGCGGCGAAGACAGACCCGTCAGTGCGCGTGTTCGGCTACGCATACTCCAACTACAAGAAGGCGCCCCGCGGGGTGACGCTGCCCGAAAACGTAAACATCTCCTACGTGCCGGATTCCGACCATCCATTCGACGAAGCGACGCGCGAGCGCGTGCTCGGCGGAATCAAGGGCTGGCAGAAGACGGGCTGCACGCTCAACTACCGTCCAAACCTGCTGGACGGCTACGCCATGCCGCACGAGATATCGACCGACTACTACACCGAGTTCCAGGAGATGCGCAAGGCGCACATGAAGAGGATCGACGTCGACGGGCCAAATCCGACTTTCGGCACGCAGGGTCCGTTCCTGTACATCCTCTGCAGGATGATGGTTCGCCCGGACATGACGCTCGACGAGCTGATGGACGAATACTGCGCCGCCTTTGGCCCCGCGCGTGACGCTGTCAGGGAATACTGGAGGTTCTGGGGCCGCTATGTCATGGAGCACGCAAGGGAATTCCAGGAAGTCCCCGTCGAGCACAACAAGCTCTTCCACTGCGTCCACTACGGCTATCAGTATGCGTTCTATGCGCACATGCTTTTCCCCGAGTCGCTGTTGAAGGAGAGCGCGAAGCACCTGAAGCGGGCGAAGGAGCTTGCGAAGGACTCGCCTGACCACCTCAAGCGCGTGGAGTTCCTGATCGCTGGCCTGAAGCATGCGATTCTCTGCTCGCGCACGTGCGCGATCTGCGCCGACGAGTCGTCGAGGAATCCCGAGCGCCAGGCGGCTATCGACGCGGTGCATGAATTCAGGAAGACCGCCCCGAAGTGGTCGTTCAACCCGAAGGGGTATGCTTTCCGTCCATGGGTCAACGAACCCGCCGCATGGACGCTCCACGAAATCGACCCCGAACGCGTCGTCAAGATTCCCGTGAAGTGGAAGGTGAAGACGGATCCGGACGACAAGGGGCTGTTGCTCGGATACGGCAAGGCGGACTTCGACGACTCGTCGTGGAAGTGGGGCCTTACGGACCGCTATCTCGAGAAACAGGGCTTCGGCCTCGGCTATCTCCATGCGTGGTACCGCACGTCTGTCGACGTCCCTGCGAAGTTTGCGGGCTGCAAGACGAAGATATGGTTCGGGCGCGTGGACGAAAGCTGCCGCGTGTTCATCAACGGGCGGGAAGCCGCGAGCTTTACGTGGAATCCACGCAAGGACTTCAACACCATGAACTATCCGATGTCGTTCGACGTGACGGGCTTCGTCAAGGCTGGCGAAAGGAACGTCATCTCCGTCAAGCTGACCAACCAGTCCGGCTGCGGCGGCCTTTGGCAGCCTGCGGAACTCAGGTTTGAGTGACTATGAAAAGAAGAGAGTTCATCGCAATGGGGGCGTCGGCCTTGGCCTGCTCGCTTGTTCCGCGAGCTGTGGCAGGGCGGGAGTCGCCCGGTCTTTCGGAGTGCGTGATACCCGGGCGGTTCTCGAAGCATCCGCTTTTCACGACGCCGCACTGCGGCGTCAACTTCGGGTTCCTCGCCCGGCGCGGATACTTCTCGCGTCCGGAGGTGCGCAGGCAGCCGGCGCTTATCCGCGAGGCGGGGCCGAACTGGGTTACGCTCAACACCCATTTCTGCCAGGAGACGTTCGCGAGCCGCAAGGTGTTCCTCGACTTCGACTGGTCGTCGGGAGAGCGCGAGCTGGTGGACATGATCAAGGCATTGCACGGCGAGGGCCTTCACGTTATGCTCAAGCCTTGCCTTACGTCTCTCGACTCGGCGTGGATGGGGGCGGTGACGTTTCCATGGCCGAGCGAGCAGCAGATACAGGGAGTGCGCCAGCGGTACGCCGAAGAGTGGTTCGACTCGCTGCGTGAATGCCTTTCATATTTCGGAGACATTGCCGAGGAGACAGGATGCGAGGCGCTTATCGCCGGCGCGGAGTACAACGGCACGACCAAGTTCGACGCGGAATGGCGCAAGACGATCGCCCATGTTCGGAAGCATTTCGGCGGCCTCGTAACCTACGAGTTCATGCCGCGCGAACCTTCGGAGCGCCCGCTCAAGTGGTTCGAGGACCTCGACTTCTTGGCTCTCAGCACTTATCCGTCCGGAGTTGACGCGCCGGACAGCGTACTGTGGGATCTCGCCAACTGGAAGAACCTGCCGCCTATATCCAAGGCGTCGATGGAGAAGGCCCTCGCAAAGCACGTGCCGCTCGTCGAAAGCTTTGTGGAGCGGTTTGGCAAGAAGCCGATTTTGTTTTCCGAAATCGGAACCCGCAGCTGCAGAGGGTGCGTGAACGTGCCGGGCGACTACAAGACGGAGTCGATATGGGACGGACAGGAGCAGGCCGACTACATGGACGCCGCGTTTTCGACGTTCTCGAAACTGCCGGCGTGGATTGGGCTTTCCTGGTGGAAGTGGGACGAGACGCAGCACACGCGCCATCACTATTCGCCGGATCCGCTGAAGGACCGCGGCTTCACGATCTGCGGAAAACCGGCGGCTGCGGTCATGCGAAAGTGGGCTAAGGGATGGCGATAGCAGAAATATCACGCAGAGGCTTCGCATTCTCGCTCTTTGCGGCTCTTGGGTCGGGATGTCGGCTTCTGCATTCTGAGGAGGAGTCCCTCGACGACGTGGCGCAGCGCTACGAAAGGGAGCTTTTCGGGAACGTCGTTCCGTTCTGGATGCGGCATTCGGTCGATTCCGTCCATGGCGGCTTTCTGACATGCCTAGACCGCGACGGGGGCGTATACGACACGTTCAAGCACCTCTGGATGCAGTGGCGTGAGGTTTACATGTTTGCGGCGCTGTGGAACGCCGGATACCATGATCGCCGCTACCTAGACTTGGCGGAGCATGGGTTTCGATTCCTCCAGAGGCATGGAAGGCGTCCTGACGGGTCTTATCACTACATGCTGAACCGAGACGGCTCGGTCCTGAGCGACGAGGACGGCGGGCAGGAGGTGTTCACGGAGAGCTTTGCGGCAATCGGGTGCGCGGAGCTCTACCGTGCGACGGGGGACGAGCGCTACAGGCGAGAGGCGCTGAGCGCGTATGCCGTCTATCGGCGGAACACGGCAGCCGGCATGGGGAAATACGATCTTCTTGCGTATCCGATGATAGAGCTCAACGTCGCGCAGACCATGCGCTCCGCATTCGGCGGATACGACAACGAGATTGAGTCGGCAATCCGTCGCATCCTGCGCTTTGTCCATCCCGAGACTGGTGTCATGTTCGAGCGCGCGCCGAAGGCCGGAGGGTTCGACATGGAAACGCAGTTCGGACGGTTCGTCAATCCGGGACATGCGCTAGAGGGGCTATCGTTCATAATGAACAGGCTGATGGAGCGTCCGGACCCGAAGCTGGAGGAACTTGTGCTGCGCGAGGTGCGCGTAATGGGAGAGTTCGGATGGGACGCCGCCCAAGGCGGCATCTGGTATTTCCGCGATGCGCTGGACAAGCCGATGTCCCGTCACGAGTATTTCCTAAAGGCATGGTGGCCGCAAACGGAGGCGGCTACTGCAATGCTGAGGGCATACGCGCTCTCGCGTGAAGAATACTTCCTCGAGTTCTTCAGACGAATAGACAAGTTCGCCTGGAGCAGGCTCTGCGACAAGGAGAAAGGCGAGTGGTTTGCGTATGCGCCTGTCGAGGGGAGGTTCTACCATTCTTACAAGGGCAGCCGCTTCAAGGGCTTTTTCCATCTGCCGAGGTATCTGCTCAACTGCATCCAGACCATTCGCTGGATGGAAGGCTCAACATAGGCTAGTAGGTGAAGGTGCAGACTGCGCTGCCGCGGTTCTCGGACAGGATTTCGTCCCATTCCCGTGGGCGCTTCTCGCCCTCCGCCAGCGGTCGCGGGAAGAAGAAGTCCGTCTCCACTAGCGACAGCTCCGCCCTGTCCGCGAACGTGCGCATGGTCGCGTATCCTATGTCCCCCCACCAGCCGGTCGAGGGAAGGCAGGCGGAGCGGACGACATGCCTCCTGCCATAGCCCTTGTGGTGCCATTGCTTGAACCAGCGGTGGTTGTGTCCGTGAATGTAGCCTGCGAACATCGGATTCTCCTCTAGCGCGGCGGTTATCCTCTCCGTGCCGATCTTGACCTCGTTCGGCGGATGGTGGGCCCCGACGAAGAACGGGCGCTTTGCCGCCGCCGCGGCCGACACGAGCCATTTTTGCTGAGCTTCGTCAAATTCGCCGTCGACTGGATTGCCGGCTCCCTCGCCGTCAAGGTTCTCCTTGAGCGAGTCCATCAGGAAGAGGTCTGCATGGCCGAGGTCTACGACGGAGACGACGCGCCCCTTGACCGGGGTCGCCTCCGCCTGCCGAGGATAGAAGCGGAACAGGGGGTCGCGGTGGTCGTGGTTGCCTGTCGTGACGTAAAAGTCGATGCCGGCGTCGGTCAGGCGCTTGAGGATCGGTTGCGACGTCTCGTAGTCGGCGGCCAGGCCGAACCACAGCGCGATGTCGCCGAACACGGCGACGCGGGCGGGCAGGGGTCTCATCGCGAGGACGGCGTCCACGGCTTTCCCCAGCAGCGGGTTCTGGTATGTCGGCTGGGTTCCCCACTTTGACTTGACGTTGGGTCCCGATATGTGGATGTCGCTGAAGAACACCGACAGGTTCTGGTCCTTTGCGGCGCATTTCGCGTTCTCTCCGCCTGTTGCGCTGCGGCTTCCGAAGGCGGCCGCGGCAATCGCGCCGCCGAAGAGAGCCCTGCGCGTCAGCAGGGTGTTGCACGGTATGTTCTTGTTCGTCATGGCATTACTTCTCCTTTGCGGCGGGCAGTATACACTTTTTGGGCGGGGTTGCAAAGGGGCATGATCGCTCGGGCGTGGCTAGCGCCGAGAACTTCCCGTTGCGCAGGAAATAGGCGGGAGCGCAGCTCCAGGCATGGCAATAGCTGTTCATGAGATGCGTGCCGTACGGTCCGGCACGATGGTTCTCGGGTACGAACACCTCCCAAAACGTGTCCGCGCCCAAGTCGGCCATCCGTCCCCAGCAGGACAGCAGGCTGGCGTCGCCTTCCTGCCGCAGCCCCGCGACGTAGAGGGCCTCTGTGAAATAATGGTTGGCGTACGGCGTGGCCGGCCGGACGGCAGACGGATCCGCCATCACGGTTCTGAGGCAACGCCGCGCCGTCTCGCCCTCGGCAACGCCGGCGAGGACCAGCCACGCCTGGCCCAGGTACGAAGCTTGTCCGTCCTTCTCGCATACGAAACATCCACGGGGCTCGTTCCACAGCGCAATCCGAGCAGCGCGCGCCATCTGTCCAATCGCCTTCTGGAGGAACGGCACGTCGCTCTCGCGGCCCAGCCTCTCTGCAAGCCGCCGCGTCGCCTTCAGTCCGAATATTATCGAACCCTGCTCGGCGGTCTGACGGTCGAGGCCGTCCTGCCAGTCGATGAAGCACCACCATTCGCCCCTGTCGCGGAAAACGCCATCTTCACCCACTGGCTCCAGGATAAAATCCAGCTGCAGCGCACAGAGCGGCCAGAGATCCTGCGCCGTATCCACGTCACCACTAGCCTCCAGATATTCCAGAACGGTGGTCGCAAACAGCGCAGTATAGTCCAGAATGCGGCAAGCTCCGCTCCGGGGCACGGGCCGTTCATAGGCGTCGCTGTTCACGAGGCCGCTGTCGGCGGATGTGCCGGCCAGCAGGTAAAGAGATCTCTTGACCACGTCGAAATTGCGGTACGTTTCGTAGTTCGCCAGTGCCTCGAGACGCAGGTCGCCGAGCCAAAGTCGGCGGTCGCGCTTCGGGCCATCCTCGAACACGGTCTGCATGCAGTCGCGAAGCGTCCGGCGGGCGATTCGATCAATCGCCTCCACATCCGGAGACGGCGCGGTCCAGGCGACAAGTTTCGTTTCGTCGGCGGATGTCACGGCCGTCGCCGAAACCGCCCCCAACCCAAAGCGTCCGTGCGGGGAACAGCCGACCACCTTCACCTTGACATAGCGGAATGCATAACGCCGCGGAAGATTGTTCGCCGAAGGGACATCGTCAAAAGTAGCGATCTCCTGCTGGTACCAGGCGGTAGAGACTGACGGATTCGTGCCATCGGAATCTTCCGCCAATTCGCTTGGCACCTCGGCGAACAAGAACATCAGCCGAACCGGCGCATCCACGGCACGTCCGAAATCCATCAGTTCCACCGAAAGATGGCCCACGATGTGCTCGCCGAAGTCGAATATGAACTCGTCGCCGGGGGAGAGTGGGCGGTTAAGCGCTCCGGAAACCGTCCCGGCATCCGTGACGGCCCAACCCTGGAACGCATTGTCGTCCGCAACGGTCTTTACGAGTCGCACGGGGGCCACGGCGCGGCGGTGGATTTCCGGCTTCGCAGCCTCCGCCTTGGCGAGCCATTGCGGACGGCGTTTGAGAACTGTCTCTCGCCAGGGCGCGAAAACCGATTCCGTGGCCCCGCATGAATCCTTAAACGCCGTAGGACGCCCAGCCGCCCCTAGAACGCAAGGGGCAAGCAGCACAACGGCTAAAGTCCGCACCAGTATATTTCGCATGAGACGATCAACGTATTATGAGCACCGTGCCGATTGCAACAGCGTTCAACGAACCGGCGCCCGAAATGAACTCCGGGTTCGTCTTGGCGTTCAACAGTCCCGTGTAGTTCCGGCCTTTGTATCTGACGCGACCGCTCTTCACCACGCCGGCGTAGTCGAGGACAATCCGCGCATCGTCCGCAACGTCGATCTTCAGTTTGGACGGAATGTCCGGGGCCGGATCGATCGTCTCGACGACCTTTTCGAGCGCGACATTGTCGAAACAACCGTTTCTGTCAAGCCCGGCCGGCGCGCCGAGCCCGTCGATGTATAGCGTGTAGTTACCGGCCTGTGCGATGTCCACGAGAAACGACACCTTGTGCCAGTCGCGCGCATACGGGTCGGCGAAGCGGACCACTTCGTTCGTGACAGTCGCGTCCGACTGCGACTGCAGCCAGATGCGGAAATTGTTTCCCGCACGGTTTTCATTGTCTATGCGGGTGCGCGTCTCAAACGACAGTCGATACAATCCAGCGTCAGGCACGTTCACCGAACAGGATGCCCGGCCCCCGTCCATGATGCGTAGATAGCGCCTCCCTTCGAACACGTTGTAGCCGAATGCCCACGGCTGATTTTGATTCCAAGCATGAAGCTGCGCACTTCCCTGTATTTTGTCAATGGGCATCAGCACGAACTCGTGCGGGGTATTTCCCGTAGTCCAGCCGCTCCTTTCAAAGCCGGGGTCCTGGATCAGGTTGCCGCTCCGAGTGCGCGACGAAGCCACGAACGCGAGGTCGTCGACAACAGCCGTGCCGGTTGCGTTGTCCTGACGCAATTCAAGCGTCACGCTCTGCGCTAGATCCAACTCGATTGTCTGCGTCCAGCACACCGTCTCCGGCGTGAGCCAGGAATTCGGCACCGAGACCTGTCCGAGATCCACGACCGAGCTGTCCCCTTTCGTGAGGTATGCGTGGACAGATCCGTTCCCGGTAAAGCTTTTCTCGCTGGTTCCCATGCCCATATGACCGCTGAGCGTCGACGTGCAGACACGCGCCTGAAGACGAAACGTGCCGGCAGGAGCCGTAAATGTCGTCCTCGCCGAGCCGCCCGTCGATACGAACGAAAGCGCGCCGCTGCCGAGCGGGAAGTCGCGGATCGGAAAGAAGTTGAAGATCCAAGTGGAAAAACGCCTCCAGCAGTTTCCCGTACTAACCATGGCCACCGGACAGTTCGTCTTGCAGGTCGCGTCCTCGACGGAAAGTTCCCACCCCTTTAAATGGTTGAGAACCGTATGAGCCGTATAGGTGAGAGGGGCTGTCGCGTTTCTCACAGGTTCGTCGAAATCGCCGTACGGGACTTTAAATGCGGGGGGCTCTTCCGCATCGGGAACAAATGTCACTTTCACGTTGTCCACGAAAAGGCAGGCGTCGCTGCCATTGTCGATAGAGGCCCAGCCAAGACACTTCTGCCCTGCGGACACATATGGCAATCGATAGCGATATCGGACGAAATCATGGTTATTAAGCGTCAACACGCCGAACTTCACGGCTCCCGACCAGGAATCGCCGAGACGCAGCTCTACCTGAGGACGCTTATGCGCGTCGCCGGAGCCTACTGCGTCGGCGTTGCCGTAACGGCTGCGGGCGTCAAAACTTAGTTCGTAGAAACCCGCCTTTGGAAATTCCACATGCGTGTAGGCGCTGCTCTTTTGGACGATCTGGAGAATGCGTTTGCTGCCATTCCGCGGCAACTTGGAGAGGGAGAGCCATGACCACCAACCGTTGCCGCTGGATTTCGGCACGGACGTATCCATGATGTAACTGTTGCTTTCAGCACTGCACCAGCCGTTGACCCCGGAACTGGTCAACTTCTGCCGATGAAATTGGTCCATTGAAGCAATCGGCACTTCAAAGTCGCCGTTGGGAACCGTGGCCTCCACTGCGCCGTCTGCCACGACCGCGTCATCTCGCACCCGGCCCTGCAATTGGACGATGCCGCCATCCACCTTCAGGCGCGCAACGTTGCTCGCGACGCTCCGTACGCGCGTCCATCCGTTGCCGCCGAACGTGACGACATCCTGGTCCTCCGCGCCGCTTCGTGCAAGGCGTAAGCCTGCCGTTGCGTCGCCGGCGGCCGTCTTGCTGGAGTTCTGTTCGTAGTTTGCGCATGTGTACGCTTCGCCGCCCTTCGCGTCAAGAGGAGGGAACGCACCGCCCTTGGCGAGCAGTCCGCCCGCTCCGTCCCATTCGAATTTGCCGCTCCACGGCTGTCCGTCGTCCACTCCGATTACGGTCAGTCCAGAACCCGACACGCGCACCGTTCCCGAACCGGAGAAGGCGAACGCACGCGACATGTCCGTCGACGACGCCGTGTATGAAAAGACGGAGTTTGACGCCACGCCGACCTGAAGCGTGGGCGGCGGAAGATTGTTGCGCGTCACCACGCTGTTGGAATCCGTATATGTGCCGTTCGCGGCAGGGAGGTTCCATTTCTTCATCAAATAGCGCTCGATGTCCAGTCGTTCGATCTCTGTCAGGAGATTCGTGAACACCATGGCCTCTGCGATATAGTCGCCGCCTTGAGCCTTTGTGAATGTCTCGAAGCGCGTCATGAAGAAGCAATCCATCCGAAACGGATATGTCGTGGAACATCCCTCAAGCAGCTGAAAGCCGCGCTTGGGCGGCACGCGGAGAACGTCGATGTATTCGCCGTCGAGGAAAAAACGCGCAGTCGTCAGATCCGGGCAGCAGTCGAAACGAGCAGGGAAGTGTCCTGTGACGTTATTGAGACTCGGCACGGTGTCCGACAGTCCCACGACGAAGCCGCCGTCGCGCGAGTTGTTGGCGCATCCAAGGACGTTTCCCCAGCAGTCGTAGGCGCCATGCACAAGGAAGAAGTGCCGGACTTGCAGCGAACTCACCGCAGTCCCGACTTTGTAGAACCACCGCATGTTCTGCCCGGACGACGCGCCGCCGAAATAGACGGCCTGCACCCCGTCCTTCGTTGCAACGCACGGATCGATGCCCTGTTTCGTGCCAGGCGACCCCGAACCATCATACCACCGAGGCAGCGCAAAGATGCGGGTCGGAGACGCCGGATTCGTTTCGCGCACGTCGCACCACTTCGAAGCGTACTCTACGTTGTTTGCCCCGTTCGTCGCCACCACGCTCGTTTCGTTGACCCAGAACGCGGCCTTGTCTGCGATTACCGCCGGCGGCGCTTCAAGATCCACCGTGGCGTCGGCGCCCGGCGTCGCGGCAAGCGTGCCGCCGACCACGGCGATGCGGGTGTTGCCGCTCGCGTTGATCTGCGACATCGACACCGAGAGCGTGCCGTCCCCCGCCTTGACGAAGCGTCCCTTGTCGCCGACGGCGACGGTGCCGTCGAACTGAACGGACTCGCCCGTCTCAGCCGTCACGCCGACCGTCTCGCGGAATCCCGGCCTGTAGTCGGCCGCCGCTGCAGCTAAAGCGCCTGTGGCGGCAATCGTCATGCAGAACATCGATTTGCCTTTCATTGTCGTCTCCTTTCTGTGTAGACCATTTCCCGGTTGGACGCGATGTCCCCATCGCGCTGCGGCGGCGTGGGGACACACCGCATTAGTCGCAACCCAGCCTGTAGACTGCCATATCCTTTGTCTTGACCGATTCGCCGGGATTAAGACCCCTCGCGGTAATGGAAAACACCATGGTGTCGGCTCCCGGCGGAACGACCGCAATCCCCTCGCCCGTGCGCCATCCGTCGGCGTCCGGCTCGCCGAAGGCGAGAGACGCGCTGGGCTTCAGCCATTTACCCTTGCGCTTCCAGCTGACGCCCGACTGCACTCTGTCTCCCTGCATCCGGCAGCGCACCCCGTAGATGTCGCCCGGCGACACCTTGTCGAAGTTCACTGCGTAGCCGCCCTGCGATCCGCACCCGGTAGCGACCAGCACGTCGCCTTCCTTGGAGAATGTGCCCTTGACCTTGCCGTCGGCCCAGCTGTACACCTTCTTCTCGGGAGTCAGCAGGTTTGCCGGCAGGTCGTCCGGGAGCCTGTCGCGGTTCCGCAGCATCTTCATCACCCGCGTAATGCCGGGCAGCGCCTCCTCGAAGGTGCGCCGTCTGGTCTTGCCGTTGAACCGCTTCTCCTCGCTCCATTTCACCCAGCAGTCCCGCTCGTTCCAGAACCACACGTATTCGTCGGAAGCCATCATCGCCTGGTTGAGGTTCTGCGCGAAGCGGCGCAGCCGCGAGCCGCCGAGCGGCGGCACGTAGTAGCGCTGCTTCGCGTCGTTTGTGAAGTTCTCCATGTAAATCCCCATCGCGGAGGTCGCCTGCGCACGGTACTTTCGTCTGTTCTCCTCCGCGACGAGCGCCGGCATCGCCATCTTCTGCTCGACCGCCGCCCGCCAGTATTCGTACTGCTCCGCGTCGAAATAGTAGGAGTCCTCGTTTCCGTCAACGAAGCGGGCGGTCGGAGGCACCACGTCGAGCATCCCGTTGACGAACGGCACCCAGAGATCGCCGCTGGCGCGTATTGCAGACTGCGGATCGACGGCGTTGACCATGCCGTGGATCATGGACAGAAGCCAGTAGGAGAACACCACCGTGTCGGGGAACTCCCTGAACACGCCCCTGAACAGTTCGGCGCCGCGCCGCCGGGCGACAAGGGCCAGACTGTCGTACGGCATGTCGGAGGGAAGTCTGGTGAACTGCCTCGTGTTGAAGTAGTCCTCCATGTCGATGGTGATTCCCTCGAAGCCGCTCTTCTTGGCGAACCAGGCCGCCACCGTCAGGTTGGACGCCGCTAGGGCCCACGTCGCGTCGTCCGTCCAGTCGACGCGCTTGTACGGAGCCCGGAACATTTGCAGGAAACTGTGCCGCAGTCCCTTGCGCCCGAGCACCTCGCGATAGCCCCGGGCCATTTCGCTGAAGCGTTCACGCTCCCAGAGGAGCCCGTCGAACATATGATCCGTGCTCATCGAGCCATTGCGCTCCGGCACCTTGACGTAGACGCCGAATCCTATGCCGTCAAGCCCGGAGGCTTCGATGGCGTCGAGGTTGCTCTTGAGAATCTCCGGAGTGGAGAACACGAACTCATATCCCCAGGCGATGAACTTTCGAGAGGTCCCCGGCTCGCCTGCGCCCGGACACATCGCGGCCCATGCGACTGCGACCCCCAGCATTCCGATCCGTCTCAACTGCATCTTGCTTCTCCTTTCCATTTGTTCCCTATTTGCGTTTCAAGACTTCTTCCCTTGCCCCCATCGTTTCGCCTTCGATCCATTCTGGGCCGACAACGCTGTTCGACGGATAAACGCCAGTCCTAAGATATTCGAGCACGGCGGCGGACAACACCTCGCCCGCATGGTATGCATCGAACTCTATGCGCGTCAGCTCGCGCGGATAGACCGGGCCGAGCCTCTTGTTCGCGAACGTCACTAGGCGGACGTCCTCGGGCGCCTTCAGGCCCGCGTGCGCAATCGCCATCAGCGCACCGCTCGCCAGATAGTCGTCGGTCACGTAGACGACGGTGTCGCGCGGCGGCGGCCCCTTGGCGAGCAGTTTCGCCATCGCCTCCATTCCGGCCCGTTTGAGCCCGAACAGCGCGCCGTCCGACTCGTCGACATCCATCATCACCTTGTGTACGCGCACGCCGGCCTTGCGAAAAGCCGCGTCCTCGCCGTCAGTCGATGGCCAGAACCGGAGCTGCAGCACCTCCTTCACGCCGTTAACCTTGCATGCCGCAGCAAAATCCTCCATGGCGAGACCCATGTCGAACCTAATGTGCCCGACGGCGGATGCCGACGCCGTCCTGCGACCGCCGAAGACCACGTACGGCACTTTCTGTTTCGCAAGATACGCAAGCATCGGAAGGCGCGGGGAAACCGCCACAATCAGGTCAACGTGCTGCGCCAGTGCCACGTCCAGACGGGAAAAATCGAATTTGTCGGCCCGCGAGCGCGGGAAGTTCACAAGCGTTTCGCCAGATTGCGTGTACGGAACGTTGATAAGCGTGAAAAGATAGTCCGCCGCCGTCAGCCTGTCGCGCAGCGCGCCGGCAAGAACCGTCTCGACGTAGTTTTCGTCGCCGCCCGGGCAGACCAGCAGCACGTGGCCGAGCCACCGCCTCATGCTGGAATCGCGCACGACCGAACCGATGCGCGGACGCGAAACGACAAGCCCCTCCTCGGCAATCTGGCGCAACGCCGCCTTCGTGACGATGGTACTCACGCCAAGGGCGGGAGCAAGTTCGCGGTACGACGGGACAACATCGCCGCTTTTGTAGAATCCGCTGATGATGGCCTGCCGTATGCCGTCAACCACCTGCGCAACGAGCGGCCGCACATCGCCGCGGTTGACCGAAAATGGAACTTTCCTTTTGATAGCCAGAATCCTTTCTTGTTCAGACGCCGCGTATTATACTCAATATACTCATTGAGGTCAAGGCCGCGCGACACTGCAAAACATGGTATAATAATGGGCAACGAAAACCATCGGAACAACGCAAACGGAGAAAGTGTTGTAACATGAAGATTCTTGCGATTGTCGCGGCGGCCGCGATTTCCTCGGCGGCCGCAGGGCATCTGCCGGACGTTCCGGAAATCGTGCTCCAGGCAAAGCCTGCCTGCGGGCACCTTCAGGAAGTCTGCTTCGACGGCGAGAGGTTCCTGTACTGGGCGCACACCAAGGAGCTCTACAAGACGGACCTGGAAGGACGGGTGCTGGCGACTGCCGCCGTGAAGGGGCATCACGCGGGCCTCGAGGTTAAGGACGGCAGGCTTTTTGTCGCCGTCTGCCCGATGCAGGGCAAGACGGGCGGGCGGACCACGCCGGAGTGCCGCCTAGCCGTCGGAGAGTACGACGCGGACACGCTTGCGCTCGTCAGGATGCACGTGACGGACATCAACGACCGCGCCGGGTCGCTGGCGATCCTTCCCGACGGCACTTTCCTGGTCGGCTGCCTGCGCCCGCCGGACATCCTGCCCACGCAGGTGCGCTTTCACCATCTCGACAAGGACTTCAACCTGATAAAGAGCCATGTGCTGGACAATGTGCCGGTCAAGCTCGGCATAGAGGTCATCAAGCGGAGGGGGAATGACATTTTCCTCGACATGTACGGCGTGGACAAGGACGGCCGGAGTCTCGGGTTCGACGCGGTCAGGCTTGGGCCAGACTTCCGCGAAAACGCACGCGGCAGGCTTGGGGGCGCGATGGGGCTCGTGTTCGACGGCGACTTCGCCTGGACGGCCTGGTCGCGGAAGGACGCCGGCGGCAATGCGTTCACGAGCAAGATCGTCCGCAGGCAGATCCCTGAGTGGTGCGTCGGCGCGGCCGGGCCGCAGGGGGAGATCCGCGCGATGATGCTTAAGCTCGGCTCCAACACCCATGCGGAGCCGCTGTATCCGTCGGTAAAGCCGGCGAACCAGTGGGACTACGAGCATACCGTTGCGGACGAGCTTCGCCTCGACGAAGACGTCTGGCGAGAAGTCACGGACGCGATGGCGGCCAAGGGCTACAACATGGTGGTGATAGGCGTAGCGGAGGGCGTGGTCTATCCGAGCCACCCCGAACTGGCAGTCAAGGGGTCGTGGAGCGTGGAGAAGCTCAAGGCCGAGCTGAAGCGGCTGCGCGCGATGGGGCTGGAGCCGATCCCGAAGATGAATTTCGCGGCATCCCACGACACCTGGCTCGGCGAGTACCACCGGATGGTCTCCACGGAAACCTACTACAAGGTCTGCGCTGACGTGATACGCGACGTCGTGGAGATCTTCGACCATCCGCGGTTCCTGCACCTCGGCTACGACGAGGAAATGCCGATTGCCCAGGCGAAGAGCGCCTACATGGTCGTGAGGCAGGGCGAGCTGTGGTGGCACGACTTCGATTTCTTCCGCAAGGAAGTCGAAAAGCACGGTGTGCGCGCATGGATATGGAGCGACTACTTCTGGCACCACCCGAAGGAGTTTCTCGAACGGATGCCGAAGAGCGTGCTGCAGTCGAACTGGTACTACAGGACGGACTTCGGCGAGAAAGTGTGCGACCGCGCGAAGATGGAGAAGGCAATCATGGCGGCGGGGTGGCCCGAGGTCGCCGCAGGGCCGTCAACGTACGTCGAGTTCGAGAAGGCCGGCTACGACCAGCTGCCGTGCGGCTCCGTGTGGGCGAACGACGGCTGCATGGCTGCGACGGTGCGGTTCTGCAGAAGCCGGATTGCGAAGCCTCGGCTGAAGGGCTTCCTGATGGCGCCATGGCTCGCCACCCTGAAGTCGAACCGCGAGCAGCTTCTCTTCGCCGTCGAGACGGGGGCGAAGGCGTTCGCGGCGGATCCGCAGCCGCCGGAGATGGTCTGGGTCGAGAACGGCGCCTGCACGATGCCGATAGTCGCGAGCAAGGACAAAAAGACGCAGCAGGCGGCGAAATACCTGGCCGACTGCGTGGAGGAGATGACTGGCGTGAGGCCGGAGATCAAGGGCGAATGGACAGGCCGCGCAATCCGCCTCGAGACGACCGCGAAGCCCGACGACGAGAGTTTCCGGACAGTGACGAAGTACGGAAGCGTGTTCATGACCGGCGCGGCGTACCACGCGGCGTACGACTTCGCCGAGCGAGTCCTCGGCGTCAGGCAGTACTGGCCGACAAAGGACGGCGGGCGCAGCGTCGTCAAGACCGGCCGAATCGCGATACCCCAGCAGGACTTCCGCGACGCGCCGTTCTACAAGAAGCGCAACCACTGGCCGCACGACGCGACGGAGTACGGTGCGGCGATGAAGCCGGGCGACTCCAACTGCAAGTCGCACGTCGTCCACGCGCCGCACAAGTGGGCGAAGGACACGAACTACAACTACAGGGCGACGAGGCCGGAGATATTCGAGCTTCGGCGCGACGGGAAGCGCGGCGCAGGGCCGATGCTCTGCTACGGCAACCCCAAGACGCTCGAGACGTACAAGGAGCGCATCGTCGGCGAGATCGAGCACGGGAGAAGCGCCGGCGGCATCGTGTCGATGAAGACGAAGTGCATCACGGTGTCGCAGTGGGACGGCGGCGTCGCCTGCACGTGCGATTTCTGCAGGCGGCTCCGCGACACGTCGCTTGCCCCGACAGGCGACGGCTCGCCGATAATCTGGGGCTGGTTCGTGCGGGAGCTCTCCGACTGGCTGGCCGCCAGGTACCCGGACTGGACGATCACGATACTGCCCTACATAAACACGTGCGCGGTGCCTCCGGGGCTGGTCTACACGAACCGCAACGTCGAGGCATTCCTCTGCGTGATGCCGGGGCTCGCGATGCTCAAGCAGCCGGAGGTGAAGGCGCGCGAGGAGTCGCTCATCCGCGCGTGGGCGAAGGCGACCGGGCGCAAGGTGCAGGTGTGGCACTACGACTGCTGGCCCGCCGAGTTCACCTGCGCGCCGTACGTCTACGGCGAGACGATCGCAGCGCACTACCGCGACTGCCGCGACGTCATGGTCGGCACGTTCATCAACGGCGGGTCGCCGCGCGAGCGCAGGGCGCTTTCGGACTACGTGTGGATGAAGGCGATGTGGAACCCGAACATCGACGTGCATGGGATCTACGACGAGTTCTGCGAGCGTATGTTCGGCGCGGGGGCGAAGCCGATGCGCGAGCTTGTGCGGATGCAGGAGACGGGCTGGAACCGTCCGTGGAAGACGGCGAAGGTCTCGAACAAGAACATCTACGAGATATCGTATCCCAGGGCGGAGGTGCTGAAGATGCGGTCGCTAATCGAGGACGCGCGGCGCCTCGCGGCGGGCGATGCGCCGTCGCTTTCCCGCATCGCGTACTATGCGAAGGGGTTCGACCAGTTCTTCCGCGAGTCGGAGGAGTACGCGAGCGGCAGTGCGTTCGCCCCGATGACGATGCAGAAGGCCCCGAAGCCGACGGTGGACGGCGCCCTGGACGAAGGCGACTGGGGCAGGGCGGAGGCTCAGGCGTTCGTCGCCGCGCTCGACAGGACGAATTCCGTCGCGCGCTACCGCACCGAGCTGCGCGTTCTCTGGGCTCCCGGCGAAGGCGTGACGTTCGGCGTGAGGTGCCTTGACCCGGACATGGCGTACCTCAAGCGCGTCGCCGCGCCCGGGACGCTTTCGCGCGAGCAGCTGGAGTTCTTCTTCGACCCGACCGGCAACGGAGAAGGGGGATATGCGCAGATCGGGCTCGACATCAACGGCAACAGGACGCTCCACAGCCACGAAGGGGGCTGGAAGGCCGACGGCATCGAAAGCGCGGTGAAGCTCTACGACGACCGCTGGGAGGCGGAGCTGTTCGTGCCGTTCTCGGCCCTTGCAAAGTTCCCAGACGCGCAGATCCCGACGACTGCTGCGGGCGGGCGCTTCTGGTCCGGCAACGTCTGCCGCATGCGCTACGGCCAGGCAAAGCCAAACGGCGGAACCGGCGGGATCAAGTCGTATTTCTGGACGCCGGAGTTCGAGATGAGCCGTCTGCACACGCGGTATTCCAACTGGAACCGGGACGCTGCGGCGTTCGGCAGGCTGCAGTTTGTGGAATGACGGCGGATCAATCCATGCGACAATGCCTGGCCATTGGCCATGAAGACTGAAAAACAAAAAGAAGGAGAGTCATGATCGTAGAAAACGTGGACGATTACGAGGCGATGAGCAACGTAGGGGCCTCTGCCATCTACTGCGCGGTGATGGCGAGAATATCTCGTGGCGAACGCTTCAACCTAGGGCTGGCGACGGGCAACACGATGATCCGCCTGTACGAACTGCTGGCGGACAAGCTGAACCGCGCCAAGGCCGACCTTTCCCTGCTGTCCACCTGGAATCTCGACGAATACGCTTCGGACAACAGGACGCCGGTGCCGCACGACCATCCGCTTTCCTACTGGAAGTACATGCACGAGAAGCTGTTCTCCAGGTTCGACGCGGCCCTGGGCTTCCAGGAGGCGAACGCGCATTTCCCCGAACCGGCCGCGCCGGAAAGGTACGACTCCGAGATCGCCGCGGCGGGAGGGATCGACCTGCAGCTCCTCGGAATCGGCTTCAACGGCCACATAGCCTTCAACGAGCCGATGAAGGACGGCGAGATTTCGGTCGAGGCGTTCGGAGCCCTGCCGACGCGCGTTCTGCCGCTCTCGAAGGAGACGATCGACCAGAACACGCGCCTTACCGCGGGCGGGGACGAGAATCTGATGCCGCGCTTCGCCGCGACGATGGGCATGGCGCCGATCCTCGCCGCGAAGGAATGCCTGCTGCTGGCGTGCTTCGAGGAGCAGACCGCGCCTCTGCGCGCGATCTTCGGGCGAGGCGGCGAGCCGACCCCGTTCCTGCCTGCATCGTACCTCTGGCGGCATCCAGCATTCCATCTCGTCTACACTACCGACAAGATCGCGCTCTGATTTCACGGGGCAACATGTGGAAAAAGGGTGGTAATTGCGCGGATTTTTGCGTCTTGAAGATTGCTTAAAATTCCCCCTTGCGCGATAACTGCGCAATATGATATAATACCAGCTCATTCGACCACTCTAAACAGAGTTAAACACAAATGAAAGTACGTAGCTCCGTTCGTCGCATCTGCGAGAACTGCCGCATCATTCGCCGCAAGGGCGTGGTGCGCGTGATCTGCACAAACCCGCGCCACAAGCAGTGCCAGGGTTAAGGAAAAGGAAGGTAAGACAACTATGCCTAGAATGATGGGTGTGGATGTCCCGGGCAAGAAGCACATCCGCTTCGCGCTCCGCTACATCCACGGAATAGGGCCGAAGCGTGCAGACGACGTTTTGGCGGCAACCGGGGTTGACCCGATGAAGAAGGCGGACGACGTGACGCAGAACGAGATTCACGCGATCACGACGTACATACAGGACCACTACCGCGTGGAGGGCGACCTCCGCCGCGAGGTGTCGCAGAACATCCGCCGCCTGATCCAGATCGGGTCGTACCGCGGGCTGCGCCACAAGAAGGGCCTTCCGGTGCGCGGCCAGCGCACGAAGACGAACGCCCGCACACGCAAGGGCGGCAAGCGCGTTTCGATCGCGATGCCGAAGCAGGCGGGCCGCTGAGGTCCGGTTTAAGGAGTTTCCGACATGAGCGAAGAAGAGAAGAAGGAAGCCGCCCCGGCGGCGGCGCCTGCGGCCCCGGCCGCGGAGGGCGCGGAGCCGGCGGAGGGCGAGGCGGTCGCGAAGAAGCGCAGCGGCAGGT
>JAFRBA010000245.1 GCA_017405115.1 Kiritimatiellia bacterium | reverse complement strand
GCGCGGCGGTTTTGCTATAATTCGCTGTGTTCGGCTGAGAGGCGGGTGAAACCGCCGCGATTCCGATGAAAAACATGTGCATGCTGGATGAGATAGCCGCGAAGCGTGACGAGCTATACGCCATCGCAAAGAAGCACAAGGCCGAAAAGCTTTGGGTCTTTGGTTCATGTGCCCGCAGGGAGGAACGCCCCGACAGCGATGTGGATCTTTTGGTTAAGTGGATGCCGGGCGAGTACAGTTGGCGCAATGAGTGCGCCATGTCTTCTGCATGCGAAAAGCTGCTTGGAAATAGGGTTGACATTGTCTCCTCTAGAATACTGCCTCAGTCGCCTGGTTTTGCGCGTCGTGTTTGCAAGGAGGCCGTGCCAATATGACGGATCCTTCGCTTTATCGTGATGATTCCCGCGTGCGGCATATGCTCGATGCCATGGAACGGATTGCCGAGTTGAGCAGGGATTTGGTGCGCGAGCAACTGCGGCGGCATGAAGGCACGACAGAGATGATTCTTTTCAACTTAATGGTGGTGGGCGAGGCGGCCAATAATATCTCTCGGGAGTTTGCCTCCAAGAACCCAGACATTGACTGGAAAGGGCTGTCGGGTGTTAGGCATAAGATCGTGCACGATTATGCGGATATAGATTATGACACCATTTGGGATATACTACAAAACGACGTGCCAGTCGAATATGAAAAGCTTAAGGCCTTGGCTGCGACACTACCGATAGAGCCAACGCAGCCTCCTCCGAATCTGGCAGACTTTTTGTAATTGTTCGCCAGCCGTATAAACATGGCAAACCGCCGCGCTTGATTCCTGCGCGGCGGTTTTGGTATAATTTGCGGTGTTCGGTGGCGGCTTGGGGCCGTGCGCAGGGCATTGATCTTTGACATACTCCCGGAAGCCGAGGTGTTCCGGGACTGGCGGCACGCGAAAGCGGAGATCGCCAAGGGCGGGTGGCAACATCCGTCGACGTACGCAATCTTGCGTATTTGGCTCTATACGAATATCGCCAATTTTCATACAGAAGGCCGAGTATGTAAGATGCGTTACGTGTGTGCTACACACACGTGGCGTGTCTTCTATTCGTGTTTTTTGTAGGGCGTTTGGCGATGCCTCGTATAGGACATGGATATATAGGCACGCCACTCTTCTATCCGCACCGAGGGCGGTAGTGCAAACAACCGGCGCGGAAGTAAGATGAATGCAAGATAATGAGGAAGTTGGTGACGCTCGTGGCGATGGTCGCTACCGCGATGTCGCTCATGGCCGATACGGAAACGGTCGGCGATTACACATGGACATATCGCATCAATGGCGATACTGCGGAGATATACAACAACGGTTATGCCACCATTTCGCCAGAGCCAACAGGTGAGGTGACGATTCCTTCAACCCTCGGCGGCAAACCTGTAACGAGCGTTGGAAGGTATGCGTTTTACTTTTGTAGCCAGCGTACAAGCATTGTGATTCCCGATAGTGTTACGAATATCGGGGAATATGCATTTGGCTGGTGCATTGGGCTTACGAACGTTACGATACCTGACAGCGTGACGAGCATCGGGGGGGCTGCATTCTACGGTTGCAGCGGTCTTGCGAACGTGACAATAGGCAACAGCGTTACGGGCATTAGGCATTCAGCATTCAGTGGATGCAGCGAACTTACGAATGTAACGATCCCCGATAGTGTTACGTACATTGAGAATTATGCGTTCTCCGATTGCAATTCTCTTACGAATGTAACGATACCAAATAGCGTGACGAATATCGGGGTGGATGCGTTCAACTCCTGCAGGGGGCTTGTTGCCATAGCTGTCGGAACTGGCAATCCTGTCTATTCATCTGCAAATGGAGTTGTTCTCTCCAAAGACGGCAAAACGGTTGTCATG
Organism: Kiritimatiellia bacterium; assembly: GCA_017405115.1. The sequence goes on along the minus strand of JAFRBA010000245.1, from coordinate 6,307 downwards.
GGCGTCAATGGCGATGTTACAATCCCTGACGGAGTGACGAGTATCGGAGATGGTGCGTTTCACAGTTGTCGTGGGCTGACGAATGTGGTGATTAGTAGTGGCGTGACAAATATTGGTTCTCTTGCATTTGCGTATTGCAGTGGTCTTACGAGCGTGACGATACCAGACTCGGTGGCGAGCATCGGGTATGGTGCGTTCGTCTGCTGCAGCGGATTGTTGGAGATCTTGGTTGAGTCCGGCAATGCGGAATACTGTACGCAAGGCGGCATGCTCTTATCTAAAGACCGCGAAACCATTGTTGCGGTGCCAGGCGGCATTACGAGTGTAACGATTCCGAACAGCATCATGAGCATCGGGGATTCCGTGTTTTCCGGCTGTAATGGTCTTTTGAGCGTAACGATTCCCAATAGCGTGACGAACATCGGCAATACTGCGTTCTCTGGCTGTAGCGGGCTTACGAACGTGACGATACCGAACTCGGTAACGAGCATCGGGGATCGGGCGTTCTCTGGCTGTAGCGGGCTGACGAGCGTGACGATTCCGAATGGCGTGACTACAATCGGGGAGGATGCGTTCCATGAATGCAGAGGTCTTGCGAGTGTGACAATTCCCGATAGTGTCACGAACATCGGGCGTTATGCATTTGGGTATTGCAGTGGTCTTACGAATGTGGTGATTGGTAGTGGCGTTGACAGTATACCGGATAATGCATTCTCACGCTGTGAAGGTCTTGTAAATGTAACAATAGGTAGTGGCGTTACGAACATAGGTGAGTCTGCGTTCAACGAATGCATGGGCCTTACGAGCGTGATGATACCAGACAGCGTAACAAGCATAGGGGATGAAGCGTTTTGCTATTGCTATGGACTTACGAATGTGATCATAGGCAACTGCGTGGCAAGCATTGGGCGTGAAGCGTTTTACGATTGCAGAGGTCTTACGAGCGCGACGATACCCGATAGTGTCACAAGCATAGGGGATAAAGCGTTTTGCTGTTGCTACGAACTTACGAGCGTGACCCTTGGCAATTGCTTGACCAATATCGGCAGTTACGCTTTCGGGGGGTGCTGGCTTCTTTCAAGTGTGACGATTCCTGACAGTTTGACGAGTTTCGGGGTCAGAATATTTGATGAGTGTAGGCTGGTGAGCATAGCGATACCGCAGTCTGTTTGCGATTGTCGATATGGCTTGCTTGATTTTCTGGGTAGTCGGAGCGGCTCTTTGACAAATGTCGTCATTTATGGCAATGTAACAAACATTGGTGATAGAGCATTTTTCTGTTGTGACGGGCTTGCGAGCGTGACGATACCAAATAGCGTAACACATATTGGGATGGAAGCATTTTCAAACTGCCTGGGTTTGAAGAGTTTGATTATTCCCGACAGTGTTACGAACATCGGGGATTGGGCGTTTTACAACTGTAGAAGTCTGACGAACGTGACGTTTATGGGTAATGTGCCGGCGGTTGGTTCTTCTGCCTTTTATTCTGTCGATTCAAGCTGTATTGCCTCCGTTTCGCCGAAGTCCACCGGATGGGGCGTTGGAGTCGGAGAGGAATGGAACAGACTGACGCTTCAATACTGGCCGGAAGTGCTGACGGCGGCAGCCAGCGATGCGGAGGTCGGCGAGATCATGGCGGAATTCGCGGACAAGAGTCTTGAGGCGCAAGTTTCAACTGTCGCCGAATACGATGCGTTCAGGGCATGGGTCGGCGACCGCAATCTCTATCAACCAGCTGTGGTCGCGAACACGAACGCGGCGGCGGCGTATCTCTTGGGTGCGGAGCGGCTATTCGAAAATGCGCCGAAGGTTGAGTTTGAAGATGTAGTGGTTGGCGCAGAAGGAACAGAAGGAACTAAAGGGACGATGACTGTTGCCGTTTCTGTGAAAGATGGCGAAGAGACTGTCGCTTGCGATTCCGAGAAGGTTGCAGACATGTTCGAGGCGACGGGCGAGCTTGGCGATTGGAATGGAGCGGCGAAGCTTTTGCCGACGGTTGAGCAACTTGGAACCGTCGGTGGCGCGATGCGCTTCAGGGTGACGCCAGGCGACGGAAATTCATCAAAGGCGTTCCTACGAATAAGACGATAGTTTGAAGATGCGTAGAGCGGCAGATGTACAAGGTCTATGGTACCGAGACGCTGGAGAACGGCGGCGAGTGGCAGTATCCGACCAACTCGCTCCGCCGCTTCTTCAAGGTGACGGTCGAGATGCCGTAGGCTATGCCTTGTCTATTCGGGTGATGAGGTCGTTCGTCCATGCGATAGCTTCGTCAACTGTAGGGAGGACGGGTAATGTGCCGCGCTGGGTCGTATAGACTTCGCCCCAAAGATTGCCTTTCTCGATTTGCGGAGGCCAGACATGCGTTTTTCGATATGCGAACAGGCGGCGGCAGATGTTGGCGGTACGGGCAAAGTCGATAATCTCGTTTTGCGCTATCAGCTGCAAGTCGATAAGATCGCGGACTCGGGAACTTCCGGGCTGTGACACGCCGTGCAGTTTCTGTGCAATCTGAAATGGAATCGGCATCAGGGGAATTGGATTTGGCTTGGGCAGGTTCAACGCATCAAAGATTCCCAGAATTTTTTGCGGAAGTTCCCGAGTCTCCGATTCGTCTGCGTCGCCAAGTTCGTTGTGTCCGACTTCAAGGCGTACAGTACACCATGGATGGTTGCGATAGGCGAGCTTTACGTCCAATGGTTGCATGATGTATTCAAATGGCACGCCGGAAGGGGATCCCTGCCTGCGGATTAAAACTTCGCCGGTAAAGTCATACCATCCTGCTTCAAGCCTTGTCCGAAGGTCTTTTATGTATGCGTCCAAATCGATGCTTCGTGCTGTGTCAAAGTCAACTGTAACGCGCGAGCGTTCTGGACCAAGCCGCAGCCGCATAGACGTTCCGCCTTTGACAACGCTTCCTGTCGGTAGCATTTGTCCGAGTATGACGCCAGCCATGATGTCGCGGCACTCGACGGCCGCGATGTTTGAGCCGGCGTATCGTGTCAGGGCAAGTTCAAGTTCGTGTTCGTTGTGTGGCTGCTTTGGCATTTGTCACCTCGTTTACAAGTTCTGACGATTCCGAGCGAAGAAAGTAGCCTTGTCGTTCGCCCTCGGCAACGGCTTCGACAAGACGCGACGATTCAAGCAGTCCAATGCAGGATCGAATTGCGTCAGCGGGACGCTGGCAGGCGATGCCATCATGGTAGATGGGGCGGTAGCTTGCAGGGCTGCGGATGATGATGATGCCCTTGGGCAAGGTTGTTTTGCGGATACGCCTTGGAACAGCCACGTATGCGATATACGGACGTGTAGGGCAGAGCCTTAGAAGCGCGAGAACACTTTCGCCGTAAAGGTAGGCGCCTTCGCCTATCATGGCGAGAAGCGATGCCATGTCGGAAACAAAACCTTGCGAAGGAATTGTTGTAAGCCGATATACGCCTCGTCCGACTTTCAGAAGCTTCCCTGCTTTGCACCACCGATAGATTTCAGCTGGGAACACGCCTAAACCCTTTGCTTGCGCAAAGGTGACTATTCCATTTGAGCCAAGGGCGGTTTGTTGGATAGTGTCCCAATGTTTCATGTCAATAGTATAACATTTTTGTTTCATTGCTGACAAGGTGCGTTGGGCGGGTCATTGCGAAGATGGGGGATGGACGCGCCGGACTGCGTCTGGGTCGATCAGGTGCAGTGGAGTGCGGCGGACGGAAGCGGCTACACGCTGACCTCGCTCGAGCCTGTGCCGTATTCGTGGCTCAGGCAGTACAACCTCGGCGTTGCGTCCGGCGACTTCGAGGCGGCGGCGAATGCGGCAAGCGGCAAGCTGAACTGCGGCAGGCCAACAGAGGTGTGGGAAGAGTATGTCGCTGGACTTGACCCGACGAATGCGAACAGCCAGCTTAAGGCGATGATAGAGATGCGCGGAGAAACGCCTCTCGTTACTTGGGAGCCGAATCTGAACGATGATGGCGTAGCGCGGCGGGTCTTCAAGGTCTACGGCAGTGAGACGTTGGAGAACGGCGGCGAGTGGCAGTACCCGACCAACTCGCTCCACAGGTTCTTCAAGGTAACGGTCGAGATGCCGTAGAATATTCCCAGGCGCATGAAGACTGCGTGACGCAATCTGGCAGGCCCACAATTTGCAAATTGTGGATCACAACCTATCAGCCTGGTCATTTACGCCTTGCAGTACGCCGCGCTGCGGCCGGCGCCGCCCCTCCCTTGCGGCGAGGGCCGGATTATGGTATTATACCAATCGTCGGCAAAAATAAGAGAAATGCCGACGAAAAGTAAAATGCTGTATTCGTTTGCAGAGTGCAAAAGGAAATTCGGATCGCCTTACCAGATTGACAAGGCGATTGCGGATGGCCGCATTTGGAAAATTGGCGTCGGCGTGTATTCCGACACGGGTGAGGAAAACGAACTTGAAATTGTCCAGTGGAGGCATCCGAACGCCGTCATGACACTCGACAGTGCCTTTTTCTACTATGACCTCACGGATACCGTTCCGGATTTATACTATATGGCGACAGACCACGGCGCAAGACCGATAGTCGATCCATTGGTCAAGCAGTTCTATCTTCCTGCTGGGACTGCCAAGATTGGCGTGACGACAATAGACTACTGTGGCGACAAGGTGAGAACGTTCGACCTTGAGCGTTTGTTGATAGAGACGGCAAGGATGAAAGGGAAAATTGCGCCTGACATGTACAAAGAGGTCGTACTTTCGTTTCGGCGGCGCACGTCCGAATTGAAGGCTTACAAGATAGCCGATTACCTTGTGCATTTCGCCAAGCGAGACGCCATTGAATCCATCCTCTACCAGGAGATATTCTGATGAAATCCTTTGCTGAACAGATTGCAGCCCTTTCCGAGGCAGGGTATCGCACCGCCGAGGCGCAGTCCAAGGTTGCACACGATGCAATTCTCCTGGCTATGTACAAAAGCGGCTTCAAGAAGAATTGCACTGTCAAAGGCGGCGTCGTTATGTGCGAACTTACCAAGGACATCCGTCGCACAACAATGGATTTGGACGTGGATTTTGTGCGTTACTCGATTTCGGAAGCGACTATACGAAGGGTTGTGGCGCGATGGGCGCGGCTGACTGGTTTCAAGATTACTATTTTCGGAACGATTCTGGAACTGCGTCAAGACGACTATCGCGGGAGACGAGTGTACCTTGACATATCTGACGGCTCAATTAGGAAGCCGGTGCGGACAAAGGTTGACATTGGAGTACATACGCACACGGAATTGCTACAGGTTGAACGGCGGTTTGGCGCTTTGGCGAGCGAGAAGGCAGCGACACTATATTCTAATTCGTGCGAGCAGATATTTGCCGAGAAGCTATTAAGTCTCATTAGGCATGGCGTCATGTCAACGCGGACAAAGGATGTGTTCGACTTGCATTATCTTTCTGGAATCGTCAATCAGAGGCGGCTCAAACAATCTGTAGATTCCCTGATCTTGCATAATCCAAGATGCCCGCTACGTAATTCCGCCCGTATTATTGACGCCATCAGCAAGACATTCGGTAGCAAACGCTTCCTTCGCGACATGGCTTCGCCGAAATCCAATTGGCTTGGATTGCCGCCGCATAAAGTTGTCAGTGATGTATTGGCATGCGTGAAGAGAATTCTTCGCGCATAATAAAGCCTTCCATGCGCGGATTGCGGGGAATGACACGGGGGGCTGGCGGTTTGTGTCCGTTGAGGTGCCGACGGGCGGCAAGCACGTCCTGCGCTGGGAATACCGCAAGGACGGCGCGACGTCATACGCGCCGGACTGCGTCTGGGTCGATCAGGTGCAGTGGAGTCCGGCGGACGGAAGCGGCTACACTCTGACCTCGCCCGAGCCTGTGCCGTATTCGTGGCTCAGGCAGTACAACCTCGGCGTTGCGTCCGGCGACTTCGAGGCGGCGGCGAATGCGGCAAGCGGCAAGACGCAGGGTGGCGCGGCGACAAGCGTGTGGGAGGAATATGTCGCAGGGACTGATCCCACGAACGCGCTGAGCGTGTTCACTGCGAAGATCGAGATGCACGGCGAAACGCCTCTCGTTACTTGGGATCCGAACCTGAACACCAATGGTGTTGTCCGCACCTACAAGGTCTACGGCAGCGAGACGCTGGAGAATGGCGGCGAGTGGCAGTATCCTACCAACTCGCTCCACCGCTTCTTCAAGGTAACGGTCAAGATGCCGTAGGCCTCTGTGCACAGATGTTAGAACAGGCCGACTATGTCAGAGCCGGGCTGCATGGTGGTCAGCACTAGGGCAGCGCGGCGCTAATCTGCACATGCGAGACAAATTCAT